>CALGLR010000088.1 GCA_937959395.1 uncultured Flavobacteriaceae bacterium
AACGGAATTGTGATATGAAGCGGACGAAGCGATAGCAAGTCTGATTTCATATCACTTGTTATCTCTAGGCTATTTTAATCTTTTTCAGGTCTAGAATCATATTCAATATAAGTATTTACTTTAATACCATTACACTCACCAGTTTTCCATTTTTGTCTTTTCAACATTGCTCTAAAATTTGAATATTGAATAGGTGTAATTTTAAAACCATATAGATTATTCGTTAATTCTGAAGCATTTTTCTTTATTTCAAGACTAAATTCGTTACTCATGTATTCTTGATGTATATAAACTGTGGAGAGTTGGTCGCTAGTATCAATAATAACAAACCCTTCAATTAGATTTATGTTATTTTCTTTGATATAATTGTCTATTAATAAGTTTAAATTTTGTCTTATATTAAATGAATCATTTAATGTCGGATATTTTTCTATACTATTCAATTTAATCCCCTCAACATAATCTCCTCTTTTATTATAAGTAATCTTGCTTAAGGCACAATTTGGAGGCAACTCCTTATAATGTTTCTTGGCTTCATCTTTAATAATCTCTATAATATTTCTAAAAATAATAGTATCAGAAAATTTGTAAATGGGTATAGTAACAAATGCAGTCTTACAAGCAGCATTATTATTATAACTACGTTTAAATAATGGATATTCTCTTTGAGTTTCAATATAAATTTCTCCTGTAAAAGAAGTGTATAGTGAGTCTGAAATATTTATTTCACTCTTAAATATATCCATATCTATTGAATCAATATCTTGTAAAAACATTTTCTGTAGGACGATAGTTGAATCAAGCCTTTTAGTATTTCGATGATTTATTTTTTCAAGACTTTCATCGTATTCAATAATAAGAGTGTCATTTAAAATCCTAAAAAAATAATTACAAGTCCTATAGCTATCTGAAAAATTCCAATCGGAGGTATCATTTTGAATTGATACTGATTGACTAAGTTTTTCTAATTTGTCATTTATCTGTCCATAACCAAAATGGAAAATACTCAATAATAATAAAAATATGATTACCCTTTTATACATAGTTTAGTTTCTGGTTAAATGGAGTATTTTATTTTTTTAAATTCATTGTAGAAAAATGTTTAATTTCTCAAAATTACTATTGCATTTATTATGAATATTTAACATTTTTATTTTTTCCTATTCTTAATTTATTTTTTTTTATTCAGAGAAATTATGATTGTCTTTTACTTCAATATTCCTTATTTAGTATGATTTACTTCTAAAGTTGTGAATATAAAGTTTTGCTTAGAGATAACGTTTGTGGCTATAAGTCGTGCGAGCGGTAGCGAAGCATGATATATAGCCGCTGTTATAGCTCGTTTTACATTAGTTTTTTTCTCATCAAAAAAGATTCGTACTCTCTATTTGGTAAAAATTCAGGAAGTTTCTCTTCGAAACTATAACCATTTTTTTTATAGAATTCAATTAAATTACTTTTTGTTACCAAAGTAATATCATTTACACCATATGCTTTGGCAACATCTTCTACTTTTTCTAAAAGCAAGGAGCCGAGTTTGTTCCTTCTGAATTTTTTTCTTACTGCTAAGAAAATTATATATAAAGAAGAACCATTGATGTTATAATGCAAAGGAAAATTCGAAATTTGATTAAATGTAGAAAAAGGTTTTTCATTCCATATTAACGATTGCAAATATCCTATTATTTGACCACTTCTTTCATTTTTAATTACTAAAAACCCATCATTAAACATTAATCTTCTTTCTATTAAAGTCGCTTCGCTGGCAGCTTTCTCACCTTCAATTTTGGATTCCAAATTATAAACATTTCGAATGTCTATATTCTTGCATGGAGAAATAGTCCAATCAATATTTCTATTTTGTTTTAATGTAAATTTCTGTTTTTGTATTTTTTCCAACTTAGTAATATCACGAGTATTGTCAAAATAAAAAACTAAACCATCTGCTTCTTCGTTATTTATATAATTGAATAGATAGGTTTTTGTATTATTCTGTTCAGTTCTACATTGCAATTCAAAAGACTTCGACAGTTTTGAATCTTTAACGGTAAAAATCCTAGGATTGATCAACTCACACGGAAAGTTTAGAGAAACATTAACATATTTTATAGACTTAGCAATCCAATGATCTGTATCTCCCATTAAGTTAATTGTGTCTGTCCATGAATTATAAATTCTAAATTTAATTGATTCGCCTGGTCTGACCGACCTATTAAAATTAATCTCAACAGATTTAAATTGCGTTGAGTCGTTTAAAACAGTTATTGACAACCTTTCTAGTCTCTCATTAAATGCTTCAAAACCCATGTTATCAATTTTGTCTGAACCATCCGCAGTAACTGCATATCGAAAGGTATTTACATTGCTTTTTGTATTGTTAACTGCTTCAAAAATAACTTTTGTATAGTAATTCCCATCGGCATCAATTCGCACATGAACGTTTTGAGTTATTATTGAAATTTCATTTTTACCTTCATTAAGATTTTTATAGATCCTACTGATGACAACGTCCCTTAATATATTTTTATTTAAATCGAATTTTTGCTCCTGGTTAAAAAAATATTTAAGCCAATTAGCTTTCATTCCCGATTTAAGGAAATAATCACCATGATTATAGTTATAATCTTCATTAATAATTCTCGAAATAAACTTGGGAGGAATATCTTTAAAGCCTTTTTTACCAGCATGCCCGCAAAATCTACTCAGTGTAATAACTTTACTTCCTATAAGAAACCATTCGTTCCAACCATGGTGATTGTACAATGTATTAAACTGTCCTAACTCCAAAATTTTTCTCCAATTTATCTTTGATGATAAAATACTCCCACAAAAAATAATCTTATCAAATTTAATGTGTTTATGCTTATTTAGAGTTTTAAACAGAATGTATGTACCGAAACTATGAGCTACTACTGAAGGAGGATTTTCTGGATCAAAATTTTCATCGTAGAATTTATAAAATTTACAAATTGCATTGTTTCTCGACCATCGATTACCAAACTGTAGCATATTAAAATACGAGTAATCAAAAATTTTAACTTCGTAATTTTTATGTGAAAGTTCTTCTTTTACTAGTTTTTGAAATCTTTCGTCCCATCTATTTGTATTTCCTGTACGAATGCCATGGATAGTCACTATTAGTTTCATGTTGTGGTTGTTTCTCTAAAATCAAGAAGATACGAATTATTCACAAAACCAATAAAATTTTACAAAATTCGTAGAGTTAATGAGCTATAACGTATCAGTATATGGACCTTTGGTCCACTTATTTCGCTTATCTTAATACTAAGATAGAAAATCTAGTGGATTTTTGATGTCTTTAAAAGAAGAGATGGCTACATGTGTGTAGATTTCAGTGGTCTTAGAACTGCTATGTCCTAACAGCTGCTGAATATGTCGAAGATTAGTACCATTTTCAAGGAGATGTGTAGCAAAACTATGTCTAATCATGTGTGTATGAACATTTGATTGTACTCCAGCCCTTTTTGCGGCTTTCTTTACAGTTTTCCGTATACTACAGGTGGAATAAGGATTACCATTAAGACCTTCGAATAAATATGTTTTTGGTTTGTAAGCTATATAGTATTGTCTGAGTTCAGGTAGAATGCTCTTGCTCAACTGAACATACCGATCTTTATTTCCTTTTACATCTCTTACCACCCCTGCCCCATCCCTACCATCGGCGTGACGAAAGTCTAAGCCCTGCAAACGGAGTGCGCTAGGGACGAGCGGTAGGAGCGGCACGCAGTATAGCGGATGACGCGGTCACGCCTGCAAGGCCGTGATGACCCATCCCAGCAGCGACACATAGCACGCATCTCTACCCACCAGCTACGGCCTGCATCATGATCGCACAAATGATCGCACCATAAGTGCCCAGTGCATAGCCCAATACCGCCATCAAAACCCCTACAGGAGCTAGAGCTGGATTGAAAGCTGCCGCAACGACAGGCGCAGAAGCGGCACCACCGACATTGGCC
>CALGLR010000089.1 GCA_937959395.1 uncultured Flavobacteriaceae bacterium
CATAATGTAATAGATTTGTTGGGCTCTGTAAACATAGCTCTGGGAGGTACTTTTGACATAAAAAACTTGTTGTTTTCCCAATAATTAGGGATAAAGTGCATGAAAACAGATAAAGTGTATAATATGATAGATAAAAAACAACGTTGTACACCCGTAAATATGTGTATTTCACAGACTAAATAAACACAAGCCCCAGAAATACTAGTAAAATTAAGGCATAAAAAAGCCCTTAATACAAATCGTATAAGTGGCTTTTATGAGTACGTGTCGCGTTTAAAAGAGCTTTTATATTAAATCAAAACTTGGCGACAATAATTAGAATTGAATTATTTTTTAACGAAAGTTGAATTAAAGTTATTCGTTTTAATAATATATATACCAACATTTAAATGACTTACATTAATATTTACAGTATTTAAGTTATCGTATTCAGATTTATATACCTTCTTACCATTTATATCGTATATAGTTATCTCATTTATAGATTGTGTTTGTGTTGTAATAATAGTTATTATGTCACTAGAAGGATTTGGAAATATTTTAAATTCCTTAATGTTGTTAATATTTTTATTACTAAGTGTATAGCCTTTTACATATATTTTAATTTTAACAGCTGTTGGTGTATCTAATAGACGATCAGACATATATTCTATAAACTCAACATAGTTTCCTCTATTATCAGATAATAAAGGTCTCCCATCTAGAAATTTCGATCTGATATCGTTTTCATTCTCAAACTCATAAACTCTTTCTAGTGTAGGATTTGCTTTAGGAGCATAATTTGCAAAACTACTAACACCTACTTGATCTGTTACTTTCCCTTTGATAGTAAACTTATAATCATTTAAACCAAGATCTATTTGATCATCTATGTTATTATCTTTTTCAAATGAAACTTGATAATTTAGGTCTGGCTCAATATCAGTTATTAAAATCATATTATTAATATTCTTAGTATAGGGATCGAATGCATTAGGAGAATCTAACCATTGTACTTTATTAAAAACGAATCTAGCATTCGCATTGTTTTGAGAAATATTTTGATCCCCATTAACAAGACTAACACCTGTTCTCTTATAATTATAGAAATCAACATTATGAAAATTAAGATTATCATTATCTTTTTGAATTAAAACAGCTTTATTACTAATTGATGGATTTTGAATTTCTAATGAATGAACCTTACTATTTCTAATTAAGTAAGCAAAATTGGTAGACATATAAATACCAAATCTTGAAGCATTCCATACCACTAAATTTGAAATTACAGAACTTACCCTATTAAAAGCACCAGATTTAGATCTATTCTGAGATTTAAAACCGTCTTTCACATTAAAAGCAATGTTGTTATCAAATTTTATAAATTGCGGAGCAGTTCTTACGACAGTTTCTTGAAAAGGAAATGGGTTAACAACTCCATTTGCTTCAAATATACTAGTGTTTAACTCATCAGCTACAATAGATTCTATGCCACTACCTTGATAATGATATCCTATACCTATAGCTCCTGCTACATTATCTTTCATAATTACAGCTCTTCCTTGTAAACAAAATCCTGCAAGACCTCTAAAATCATCATCAATTCTTACTCTTAATTCTCTTCTTATTCTACTAGTCATAGGTTCGTTATTAAGTAAAGGAGACGTATTATCTACTTTATCAGATGACGCAAAATTATGTTTCCAAATACCAGTTTCAGAACCACTCTCAGCAACCATAGCACCACCTTCAACATCGACCACCACATTATCTATAAATTCTGCATGACTATCATGATGAACCATTCCCCAGCCTGGAGATCCCCATACGACATTGCCTTTTGCAGTAACTAATTGAGTACTATTGTTTCCTCTAAGTGTTTTGTGAAAATGCAATCCATATCTTCCTCTTTGATTTTCAATTTTTGAAGGATCACTTTCTAATCTATTGGTGAAATTTGAAAACTCAATCTCACGAGTGTTGCCAGATCCAGTAATTTCTGATATCCCTAGCTCTATATCGTCGACCATATTGCTCTTATCAGTTCTTCCTAAATCCTTAAATAAAGTATTCTCAACTTTAACATCTCCATTAAACATAAACATCACATGACCTCTTAATGTTGGAATTTGTGTATTTGTATTTGTAGATTTAAATGTAATATTTCGTGTTAGGTTTGCAACGTAAGTATAATATGAAACTCCACTAAGGGTAGCACCTGTGTGATCAAATCTTGTTTGCTCTACAGTAGTAATTGTATTACCAGATATGTTATTTATTGTTAATACTTCATTTTGCTTATTTGCGTCTGTCCCTGCAAGAAATATTTTGTCTCCAATTTTCCATCCATCAGGTACCTCTTTAAGTTGAATTGTATTTTGATTTTGATTTACATTCGATGAGCATTCAGAAAAATCAAGTTTATTTTTACCTTTAATTCTTACTTTTCCATGTGTCATAATTCCAAGTGATGCTTGTTTTGGGTCCCAAGAGTAACGCCCCAATACACCTTCTCCATCAGAAGATAAGATAGCTCCAAAATGATTTGTTACATTGTCACCATCTTTAAAGTGATTTCTGGCTGATTCATTCCAATTGGAACCACCAATTCCACCTCTTTTCTTTTCTTCAATATCAAAAGGTCTAAGAATTCGCATTAATATTTATAGAAGATTTTGAATTCCCCAAAAAAGTATCTACAATAAGTTTTCTTGACATAGAAGATCCGTCTATTACAAGTTCTCCATCGAGTCTAATGGCAAAAACATGTGCATTACTGTTGACATCGTAATTAATTACTTTACCTTCGGGTATGATGACTATTGATGATAAACCTGGAACACCTTGCCCAGCTTCCCATGTAGATGCATCGGACCAATTGCCATTATTTATTGCTATATGTGTTGCTGAATTATTAGGTATAAGGCCATTAAATTGAGAATAGCTATTTGAAGAAATTATTAGTATGATTATTAATAATATTTTTTTTAAAAAAGAGTTTTTCATTTTATTTAAGTTTGATTAGAGCAAAAATAAATAATATAAATTACACTTCGTTCTTACTAGTTGTAAGACATAAATATTCGATTAAGTAACTGATATTATTATAATTATCATTTCATACTGTACTTAAATACAATAAAACCACTAATGGTCGTTATTGCAATTAAAACAAAAGCTAATAACATTTCACCATAAATGAAATTACCTATTGCGAAAAGCATAGAGTAAACACCAATGATACCAAAAACAAATCCAATTATTTTATTACCAATCCCTTTAAATTTCGAATCATTGCCAAAAATTAAGCTATTAAAAGAATTTAAAGTATCGGTATCTGTAGGTTTCGTTAATAAAGTAACAATTACCCATCCTATAGTCGTAATGACTACTCCAGCAACTAATTGCCAATGTCCTGCAAGTTCTATTATTGGCGTATCAAGTTTTCCGTTTATAAAAAAGAATATGGCAATAATAAAGGAGATAACCATAGCTGCCATTTCGCTTAATGGATTAATACGACTCCAAAACCATCTTAATATAAAGAGTAAGCCTGTTCCAGCTCCAATTTGTAATAAAAGATTAAACACATCTTTAGCAGACTGTAAATAAAAAGAGAATAGTGCTGCACATATCATTAAGACTACTGTAGAAATTCTACCAACCAATACTTGTTCTTTATCTGTAGCTTCTGGCTTTATAAATCGCTTGTAAAAATCGTTTACGATATACGAACTTCCCCAATTTAACTGCGTAGAAATTGTACTCATAAATGCAGCAATTAACGACGTTAATACTATTCCTATTAATCCTGCGGGTAAATACGTCATCATTGCAGCATAAGCGACATCGTGGCCTTGCATTTCAGCAGATAGGTTTGGAAAAGTTGTTGCTATACTCTCTAAAGTTGGAAATAAAATTAATGAAGCTAAACCAACTATAATCCATGGCCATGGTCTAATGGCATAATGGGCAAAGTTAAAAAAGAGTGTTGCCCACGTGGCATGTTTCTCATCTTTGGCGGCAAGCATACGTTGCGCAATATAACCCCCACCGCCAGGTTCAGCGCCAGGATACCAAGTACTCCACCATTGAACAGCTAAAGGAATAATTAATAAAGTAATTAAGGCTTCAGTATTATTAAAGTCTGGAAAGAAAGCTAATTTGTCTTTTACATTTGTATGTGTTAAAAGATTAGTTATACCATCTATTTCTGGAAGATTAACAATATAAATCGTAGCCCAGACACTTCCTACCATTGCGACTAAGAACTGAATGAAATCGGTTATTAAAACCCCTTTTAATCCGCCAAGAGCAGAATAGAAGATGACTATTATTGATGAATAAATTAGTGTTTGTTCTTGAGAAATACCTAATAAAATATTTGCAATTTTAGCACCTGCTAAACACACACCAGCCATTGTTACAATATTAAAAAACACACCTAAATATATGGCTCTAAATCCACGAAGAAACCCAGCCATTTTTCCGCTGTAGCGTAATTCATAAAATTCTAAATCGGTTGTAATGCCACTTTTTCGCCATAGTTTTGCATAAAAGAAAACGGTTAACATTCCTGTTAATAGCATGGCCCACCAAACCCAATTTCCTGAAACACCATCTTTTCTAACTAATTCGGTTACTAAACCTGGAGTATCTGCAGCAAAAGTAGTTGCTACCATACTAACTCCTAAGAGCCACCAAGGCATATTACGACCAGAAAGAAAAAATGATTTAGAATCTTTTCCGGCTTGTTTAGAAACATAAACGCCAATTCCAGCAAATAATAGTAAAAAGAAAATAATGATAATCCAGTCGAGGGTAGCTAAAGTCATTTTTATGGTTTAAAAGTATTAGTCTAACAAACCTACATAAATTTTTAAAATAACATTTTGCAAAACAAGACAAATTAGGTTACTTGCCGTTTCTATGGCATTGAATCCATTTTGATTGCTGTTTTAAGCTGAAAATTTTGGCTTCTATGTCATATTTTGTTGTTTATTATCTACATAGATATAGTAATTGTTCTAATAAATAACAAAACTAGAGTACACAATGTAAGTTTTGTAAGCATAATTAAAGTTAAGATGAATCCGTTTAATAAAAAATATTTTTACGTAATAACCATTCAATATTTAGGATATCGCTTTCATGGTTGGCAAAAGCAACCAAATGTAAAGACGTTACATTTAATGGTAGATCGTACGCTAAATTTTATTTTAGAAGGGAAACGTTTTAAAACACTAGCATCTGGTAGAACCGATGCTATGGTTTCTGCTCAAGAAGCAGCAATAGAGCTTTTTGTATATGAGCCCATAACAGATTTCTCTGCTTTTTTAGAACTATTTAATTATAATTTACCTCAGGATATAAGAGCACTTAATATACGAGAGGTAGATGCTACTTTTAATATTATACAACATTCTAAAGTAAAAGAGTACTTGTATTTATTTGCTTTTGGAGGGAAAAACCACCCATTTTGCGCTCCAATAATGACAACAATATTAGATGCACTCGATATAGAACTCATGAAAAAAGGAGCTAAACTCTTTGAAGGGGAGCATAATTTTAAAGCCTATTGCTATAAGCCTAGTAATGAAGGGCTTTATAATCGTGATATTTTAACCTGTGAAATTATTGAAAACAAACTATTTACTGCAAATTTCTTTCCTGAAAATACGTATTTATTAAGAGTAAAAGGAAAAGGGTTTATGAGAAATCAAATTCGATTAATGATGGGGGCTTTAATAGATTTAGGAAAAGGTAAAATAACAATTGATGATATAAATAGTTCTTTAACAGAAGGTGCAGAACGAATGGATTATATAGCGCCTGCATCTGGTTTAATTTTAAACAGTTTAGAATTTGAATAATTAGTGAGTTTTTGTAATTTTCAAAAAAAAAAGTAAGATGAGTATTACCGTATCTAAAGATGTGTTTTCATTTTTTAATAAACTAGAGAAGAATAACAATCGCGATTGGTTTAATGAAAACAAGCCAGAGTTTAAGCAAATAGAGACTGAGGTTAAAAAAGTATACAATTCAATTTTAGAGGGGTTAAATGTTCATGATGAAATTGATAAATTAAAGATTTTTAGAATTTATAGAGATGTTCGTTTTTCTAAAAACAAATTGCCTTATAAAACCCATTTTGGAGGCTCTTTTCATCGTTCAAAGCCAAGATTAAGAGGTGGTTATCACTTGCATCTTCAACCAAGCAATGAAAGTTTTATAGCGACTGGTTTCTGGCAACCAGCTAAAGAAGATTTATTAAGAATTCGTAAAGAGTTTGAAATGGATGATGAAGAAATACGAGAAATTACTAACGATAAAGTTTTTAAATCTATTTGGGGAGAATTTCAAGGAGATGAATTAAAAACGGCTCCTAAAGGTTTTAATAAAGAACACCATGCTATAGATTTAATAAGAAAAAAGCAATACATTTTTACTAAAAAATATACAGACAAAGAAGTTTTAGATAAAGACTTTTTAGCTAATGTTAATACGTCATTTAAAACTATTCGACCTTATTTTGATTATATGAGCGACGTTTTAACAACAGATTTAAATGGTGTTTCAATGATTAAAGGTTAAACGGCCTTTAGTAAGTCTAAATCATCTGGAGTTTCAAACAATTGTATGTTAGATTGTAATCGTTGTTTAACAATGTTCATCATTCGTTTATTTAATGCTGAAGAATTATTGGTATAAATAACATATTCTTTAGTAGTAAATTGGCCTATAATCATTCCTTTTAAAGCATTACGGAATTTTATATCTTTATGTATCGCATTTTCAATATATTTTATACGCTTTTCTAAAACTAATTCATAAAACACACTTTTATGTTTTTTAATGTAATTTATAAAAACGAGTACTAATAAATCATTTTGGAGTTTAATGATTGGTCTTAGAGTGATATTTTGAAAACGTTCTTCGATACTCATATTATTATTTATTTGTATTGAAGAAATCGTAGGTCTTGCACTTAACAGTAAATTATCTCTATTAATCATATGTTAGGGTTTTATTTAAAGATATAAATTAACTAACACCATAATTTGTCATAAGAGGTAACTTGTTAACTGTATTATGAACAATTATATTTAGTTTATAAATTAAAATTGCAAAAATCACACCAAAATTTAACATTTTATGAATTTATAACAGGCATAATTTTTACACATAACTTATATTTACAAAAAAGAATATTCATGAAATTTGGACGCGTAGATCATCCTGAATCTATAGATTTTACTTTGCCTAATGATCATTTAGATACAAAAATGATACTAAATGCAGTGAAAGATGATACTATGCCTGATGTTTATGTAGGATGTGCAAAATGGAATAAAGCAGATTTAAAAGGGTTCTATCCTAGAGGTACAAAAGACGAGTTAGTTTATTATTCCTCACAGTTTAATGCTATTGAGCTAAATGCTACTTTTTATAGAATTTTCCCTCCAGAACAATTTGAAAAATGGTATAAGAAAACCCCCGAAAACTTTAAGTTTTTTCCTAAACTTAACCAAGAAATCAGTCATTGGAAACGTTTAAATGAGGTTGCAGCTGTCGTTGAAAATTATTTATATTCTGCAGTAAACTTAAAAGAAAAACTAGGAACTATATTTTTACAGATGCATTCTAATTTTTCACCTAAAGATTTTGATAAAGTCATTTCTTTTGTTGAAAGTTGGCCAGAAACAATTCCTTTAGCCATAGAATTTAGACATACAGATTGGTACAACGACCCAGTTATTGCAAACGAATTGTATGATTTATTAAAACAAAATGGTATTTCTAATGTTATTGTAGATTCTGCTGGAAGAAGAGATATTATGCACATGCGATTAAGTAATGCGACTGCGTTTGTAAGATATGTAGGGGCTAATCATGAGAGTGATTATTCTAGATTAGATGATTGGGTAAGTCGTTTAAAAGAATGGAAAGAACAAGGTATTAAAGAGATCGATTTTTTTATTCATCAAAATATAGAAAAAGAATCCCCTTTGCTTTCTTCATATTTTATAAAAAAGTTAAATACAGAATTAGGTTATAATTTAAAAATACCTAACGAGAAGCAACAACAAAGTTTATTTTAATTTATGAGATTTCACACACGAAAATGGGTAAAACCAGAAGATTTAAACCCTAACGGAACATTGTTTGGAGGACGCTTACTGGCTTGGATAGATGAAGAAGCTGCATTATATACCGTTGTACAACTAAACAATCCTAAAATTGTTACCAAGTACATGTCTGAAATTAATTTTAATAGTAAAGCCGTAAAAGGCGATATCATTGAGATAGGAATGGAAGTTAAAAAATTTGGAAAGAGTTCTTTAACTCTTAAATGTGAGGTAAGAAATATGATGACTAGGGAAACTATAATTTCTGTTGAAGATATTATTATGGTAAATCTTGGTGAGAATGGTAAACCTGTACCTCATGGTAAAACAAAGATTGAATACGTTAAAGACAGACTTAAATAATAATTAAGCTAAAGGTTTTAAATACTTTTTATCAACGTAAAATGTTCCAAAAGGAATTAATGAGCCCAGCAATATAATAATAAACGACTTATTGTTCCATTTATATGTTGAACGTAAAAAAATAGCAATTGCAATATAGGCTACAAACAATAAGCCATGTGGCATGCCTAATAGTTTTACAAATTCATCGTTACCAGAAGGCATGCGTTTATAAATCGCAGCTCCCATTAATAAAAGATATGATACGCCCTCTAAAAAGGCTATTATTCTAAAAGTATTAAACATTCTATTTTTTAATTATTTTTTGAGTTGTAAGGACTTCATTATTGTAATCAATCAATTTAATGAAGTATAATCCTGTGGCTAAATTATGAAGATTAATATTATTTTTTTTACTAATATTAATAGAATTTAATAAAGCACCATTTATATTATAAATTTCGGCTTTAATTAAACTTGTATTAGCCTGTATATTTAAAGTATTAATTATGGGGTTAGGATACAAAACAACTTGATTATCTATATTGTTACTTTCTGTAGAAAGTGTATTATTATAATATTGTATCGCTAAATTAAATGCATCTACACCTATTTTCTCTCCTATTATTCGGCCTTTAATATCATCAATAGGAGGGTGGATTCCTCCCCAAATTCTAGATAGACTGGTTTGGTCTGATGCATCTCTATAAGTGGCCCACTGTAATGTGAAATTTTCTGTTGGCCCTTCTTCAAAAACGAGGAAGTCATTCTGGGTAACATCAAAAGTACCCATACCGCTTGGAAAAAAAGGATCGCCTGTTACAAGTGTTAATATTTCAGATGCAGCTCTTGAAAAAGTAGAATGGCCTGATAAATAACCTGCAAATGGAGGGGTTACAAAAGTTGGTCTTTGATAAGGCCACCATTTTTCAGCTAAAATCCAGTCTACACCAGCTGTATCTGTATCAGGATTAGTAATATAATCTGGTCCTTTCCAAGATTTAACTTTCATCTTGTTTACATTTTCATTAGTATCTCCAGCTAATGGATCTCCAATTTCTATTAATTCAATTAAATCATTAATTAATGGTAAACCATGTGGATCATAACTGGGTAAACTAGAATCTGTACTTTGACCTTTACCAGCCATATATCGTATTGCAGATATAGGACGTATATAATCATAGTATCCTTTTAAGCCCCATGTGTTTACTGCCGCATCATGCATTGCGCCTCCTAACGCCAAGTAACTTTTTATATCCCATTCTAAATTAGTTAAAACAGGCCCTTCACCTCCAAACTGTTTTACAATATCAGGATGATCACTAACGTAATTCATAATGGTAAACCAATGTCCAGGAGGTGTTTCTGAATCTGGACCATCTGCCCAAAATTCTGCCAATACTCTTGAATAATCAGATCTTTTAACGAGTTGCTGAGAATAAGGCATTCCTGTACTTGGGTTTAATAAATGGCCCATACTAGAATCACCACCATTTTCAAAATCATAAAAGCTTTTGTAATCTTCGAAAGTTTCAGGGAAGTCATTTATATTCATATTGCCAATAGAAGCAGGAGAGATATCGATAAGAGTTGCATCATTGGGATCTAAATGAGATGACCAAGCAACGACTAAAGAAAAATACCATTTGTATGGGTCTTCAATCCCATTTTCATTAGAATCTTGTATAAGAGGAGGAGGGCCAGGGTTATTATAAACATAACAATCAAAATTATCATTTATAATCTCTAGGTCTTCGTCTTTTAGAGCAAAAGGGATTACTTCTCCCCATTCTGGGCTTAAAAAAGCTGGAGTACTAATTGGGATTTCATTTCCACTTTGATCTATAAAAACATCAAAGGCTAGTGGTTGCCATAAGTTTGGGTTTATACCGGTATTATCATTATAAAGTTCAAGTATTAAGGGATCGTTCGATGGGGTGTAATATCTATTAAGATAAATATTCGCTTCATTTGCACCATCTTGTAATCCGAAATTTATAATTTCACTTGCAAAATAATTTCCTAAAGCGGCATAAGAATTTGTACTATAATCTGTAGATACAAATGAACTATCATAACCTAAGCTATTAAATAAAGTATTAATAGAATTTAGGGTTTCTGTTGCGTTTGGTGAAGCACTAAAACGATGAATTAAAAGCCTGTACATTACATAACTTATCATTTCATGTCTTGCAGATTCAATATCTCCAGGAGGTGTTATGCCATTAAAATTAAATGTATAACCTTTGTAATCTTTTCCTAAAAAAACAGTTTCTGCAACTGGATCAAAAAGAGCCCACAAATCATACATCGCTACAGAAGTATGAAATAAGTTTCTTGCATGTATCGTAGGTCTGGCATAGTCTAAACGAATAGCATTAAGTAGCTCTTCATTCCATTGTCTAGCTATAGATTGTTGTGCAGATGATAAATAAAATGAAAAGGTAAGTAATGTACAAAGCAACATTCTAACTTTCATAAGTCACTGTTTTATTAGTTGTTACGAAATTAATAAAAAAAGAGATCTAATACGAGTAAAATTTAGTATTAGATTTTTTTATGTAGCTTCTGTAGTGTTTAATCTCTTGAGATTATTTTCAATAAAAAAAGTAAGGCTTCAAATTATGAAACCTCACCTTTATATATAATTATGTGTTTTTAATGAATTAATTTACTATTGTAAAATTCATTACCATTTTTAATTTGTAAAACATATAATCCTTTACTTAAAGAGCTTGTGTCTAATGTAAAATTCTTTTTAGTCGAAGATTTAGTTATAATAACTTTGCCTTGAATATCAATAATAGAGGCATTTATATACCCATTTACATTTTCAACAGAAATATTTAATAGGTTACTATTTGATTCTTCATAAACGTTTATGTTTTTAGAAGTAGTACTTTCTTCTTCCTGCGAAGTATTTTCGATTAATCTACCGCTTACATTAGAATCTTGCCATACTCTAACGTATTTTACTTTCATGTTTGTTGGAAATCCTGAAGGTCTTGAGTTAACAATCTCAGGTCTTCCCGTTTCTAAGTTTACATATGGTGGACGAGGACCTAAAGAAAGTACAACTTTTTGAAAATGTTGAGATTTTGCTTTTATAGTTTTTACGCGCTTACCATCAATATAGAAATCGATTTTATTAGGTGTCCAATGACAACCATAAATATGATAACCTGTTACTGGGAAAAAAGATAACCTTGTCGTTTTTCTTAGCTTAACTTTTTTAGTAGCTCCAGTGTTCTGTTTAATTACGTTATGATCTGCTAGTTTAGAATCTGGTCTTTGCATTAGTTCTATAAAATCTATTTCATTGTATTTTACAGAAACACCATCAATATTTATAGGATTCTCTTTATGAGAATATACCCAAAATGCGGGAGCAGCACCAGGATGCTTTCCTACGGCTTTTATTGACGCTTCAAAATAGCCATATCTAAGTTTTTGTCTACTTCTAATAATTCCAGACTTAAAATAAAGCTGATCTTTAATTCCATCATTATCAAGGTGCCTCTTATTACCCCTTTTATCCCAATCCATTGTTAATTTAAGTTCCCCACCAGAAACCTTAACCTTGTTTGGGTCCCACGACCAGCCTCCCCAGTCTACCGGATCTTTATCCCATTTATTACTTTTAAAACCTCTATCAAATTCATCACTAAAGGCAGGTTTTAATTTCCAATCACCTGATAAACCGCCGCTTACAAATGGTTTTGCGTTTTTTTGCGCATGGCTAATAAAAACCATTACTATAACTAAAAATAGTGTGCTAATTGTTTTTTTCATGTTTGTATGTATTAAGTTTGAATTATTTATATACGTTGAACTAGTTGTATATAGTTTTTTAAGAATGAACTACCTCGAGGCAGAGCCATCGAGGTATCAAAACAATCGGAGTTGATCCGAATGTAATTTTTCATAATCTGAATTTCCTTGATTTTGAAGATATTTTTTTATCACTTCTTCATTTGCATACTGACCAACCGTGTTAACATAATAACCACTTGTCCAAAACTTTACACCCCATAAAAATCTTTTTACTTCTGGATGTAACCTGAAAATTTCTTTTGCAGTTATACTTTTTATTGAACTAATTATCTTTTTTGGAGAATTTGTTGGAACACTTTGAATCAAAAAATGAACATGATTACCATCAATTC
>CALGLR010000090.1 GCA_937959395.1 uncultured Flavobacteriaceae bacterium
ATGTTATTGTACTCCACCTATCCACTTTCCCTTTTAATAAATAACTTCAAGAAAACGTTTTCCCCCTTATTCAAGTAATGGATCAGTCAACAAGGTATATAGCGTTGGCCTATCGGCACGCCATATACTTAGTTATTGGCACAACATAAGTATTATTATTTTTTAAAAGCTGAAATGTTTTTTGAGCAGTTTCCTCATTATAACTCGCAATAAGCTGTTCCATAGATTGCCAAAACTCTAGTTCTTTATTTAAAATGGCTTGAGTAATTTGTTTCTCGTTTTCCGAACAGCCTTTAAGCACATAGTATAAATGTTCAACAGCTCCAAGTCCAGCTTTTACTGTTTCTTCTAAGGTTACAGAAAAAGGCATATGTCCTGATGTTATTAAACCTCTTTTAGTTGCTTCTTTTACAGTACTTAAATAAGCTGTCTCAGAAATCCGACTTTCATATATTTTAACAAAATCTACTTTAATTTTTTGAAGAGAGTCTAAAGCTTTAATAACATCGCTTTCATTTTCGACAACCAAAGAACCTGCCCATGTCCCATTTGGGCCATCTATTTTTGGTCCAGACGTATAAATAGTTGGTCCAATTAAACGCCCTTCTGCTATTTGTGTTTTCCATTGCATTACAGAAGGTGTTAAATCGCCACCTGCATCTCTTACTGTAGTTATCCCATTTGCAATAAACAATTTTAAAAATTCTTTATTCGCATTAATTAGAGATTCTCCTCCTCTAAAATGCACATGATTATCCCAAAAACCTGGCAGAATATATTTCCCATTAGCATCTATTACTTTTTCAGCTTTATAATTTGAATCATCTTTAGAGGTTGAAAATTTTACTATTCTACCTTCAGAAATATAAATCGTTTTTAGGGTTATTTCACCAGTTACAATATCTATACAATTGCCATTTTCAATAACAATATCATAATGTTCTTTTTTTTCTTCATTACAACTAAAAAGAAGTAATACGATTAAAAGTAAAATAGGCGTTTTCATTTTTTTATTGGAATTGAACTCGTTTAAACTTTTTAGATTTAAGCGAAAATTAGTCATTTTAAATTTGGTTAACGGCTTTTTTGAATTGCATAACATCGCTACGGAATGAAAAAAGACTAAAATGAGATAAAAAAGGGCATTTTTTTTAGCAAATTGAAAAAGTTTAAACGAATTAATTAAAAAGTATCAATAACTAAAACACCTTTATTTTTAAAAGTATTCATTTGCGGCAAAGCCCTAGTTGCTTCTTCTAAACTAATTGTTTTCTCTATTAATTTTTCAGGTTGCAGTTTGCCATTCTTAATCATTTCTAGCATCTCAGGATATTTATAAGCTTGCATACCATGACTTCCTATAATTTCTAGTTCATTAGCTAAGACTTTATCCATTGGCACTTTGGAATGTTTATGATCTCCTGTCATTAATCCCACTTGTATATGTTTTCCTCGCTTTCTTAAATTTGATATGGAATTAAAACAAGTAGCCGCACTACCCAAAGCATCTATAGAAACATGTGCTCCGCCTTTGGTAAGCGCTTTTATTTCTGAAATGATATTAAGATTATTCGTTGCATTTACAGTTTTAACAGCTCCCAATTCTTTAGCAAAGGCCAATGTTTCTTTATTAATATCGACGGCGATAACTTGAGCACCCAAAGCATTTGCGATCATAATTGCAGATAAACCAATGCCGCCACAACCGTGTACGACCACATATTCCCCTCCTGTCACTTTTCCTTGAGCTACAACAGCTCTATAAGAGGTGATAAAACGACAACCTAAGGTAGCCGCAGTGATATCATTTATTTCATCCGGAATTTTTACCAAATTAGTATCTGCATAATCTAATGCCACATACTCTGCAAAAGATCCCCAGTGTGTAAAACCTGGTTGAGATTGAATATCACATACTTGATGGTTTCCCGAAATACATTCGCCACAAGTTCCACAACCACATACAAAGGGGACTGTAACTCGCTCTCCAATTTTAAAATTATGAACATTTTTGCCTACAGCTTCAATAATTCCTGAGAGTTCGTGACCTGGTATGTGTGGTAAATCAATATCTGTATCATGTCCCATCCAACCATGCCAATCACTTCTACACAAACCCGTAGCTTTAACTTTAATGACAACACCATTATTATTTGGTGAAGGGTCTGTAACATTTTGAATCGTTATGTCTCCTTGAAACTTTTCATAAACTGCTGCTCTCATAATTCTTCTTTTATATCCGGTTGATTAATAGCGTTATATTTAAAAATATCATTTCGAGCATAATGTCCTATAACATCAAAATCTAACTTTGCTTGTTTAATTTCTTCTAAATCTATTTCAGCAATTACAGCACCAGCTTCGTTAAATAAAGGCCCTGCAATAATTTTACCCAACGGTGATACAATAACACTTCCTCCTGGACACAGATTTTCTGGTTCTTTTTCGACTAAATGTTTATATTTTTCAGGATACATCGATTTTGTAAAATACTGATTGCATCCCAAAACAAAACAACGCCCTTCTAGCGCAATATGCTTCATTGTTGCCGTCCATTCTTCTCTGGAGTCGGCAGTTGGAGCAATGTAGATCTCTACTCCTTTTTCATACATCGCTTGTCTTGCCAAAGGCATGTAGTTTTCCCAACAAATTAGTCCTCCTAATTTGCCTATTTTAGTTTTAAAAGTAACTAATGATTCTCCTGAATCTTCAGCCCAAATAATGCGTTCTGTTCCCGTTGGTTTTATTTTTCGGTGTACACCAAGCAATCCTTTTGAAGGAGAAATATAAAGCATTGAGCAGTATAAACTGCCGTTATTTTCTTGACGTTCTGTAGCTCCTATTACTAAATATACATTTTGGGATACCGAAAGCGCTTCTAATTCTTTTAAATCTTCCGACTCTAACGAAATACTATTGTTATAATATTCAGAATATAAAGCTCTCCCTTCATCTGTTCGACTGCCTATAATAGCTCCAAAATCAAACCCTCTTGGGTAACCTGGAATAAACGATTCAGGAAACACAATAAGATCTGCTCCCTGCTTAGCATATTTCTTAACAAGATCATGTACTTTTTGAAGTGTTCTTGTTTTATCAAAAAAGACTGGGGATTCTTGTATTAAACATACTTTTAATTTCACGTATTTTATTTTTTTTGAAATTTTATAAATCTTAATATATGATAACAATCATCAAATGTATTATGAATGTCAAGTCGAGCTCTTCGACTATCGCTCAGGACAGGCTAAAGTCGAGACCTTATTACTATTAATGTTTCCGATATGAAAAGACCTCTCGACTGCGCTCGAGGAGACAACATATTATAGTTCTTTTATGTGCTTATAAACGAGATACTATTTCTTTTGCCTGCTCAAATTCTTGAATCATTTCTTTTACAATGTCTTCTACAGGTTTTATATCATGAATGAGACCTGCTATTTGTCCAATTTCTAACTCACCATCTTCTAAATCACCTTCAAACATCCCTCTTTTTGCTCTTGCTCTACCTAATAATTCTTTAAGATCTTCAACAGTTGGAGCTGTTTTATAAAGCTCTTGAAGTTCATTATAAAACTTATTCTTTATCAAACGAACTGGTGCTAATTCTTTTAAAGTTAACTGTGTATCCCCTTCTTTCGCATTAACAACGACTTCTTTAAATGCCATATGTGCAGAACTTTCTTTACTAGCTACAAATCGACTTCCTACTTGTACGCCATCGGCTCCTAAAACCAGTGTCGCTAGCATTGCTCGACCTGTTGCTATACCTCCAGCTGCAATTAATGGTATTTGCACCTGTTCTTTTACCATAGGAATTAAGGTTAATGTCGTGGTCTCATCTCTTCCATTATGACCTCCAGCTTCAAAACCTTCTGCAACTATAGCATCTACTCCTGCTTCTTGCGCTTTTAAAGCAAATTTCACGCTGCTTACAACATGAACAACAGTAATCCCTTTGTCTTGCAACCATTTGGTCCATGTTTTAGGGTTTCCTGCGGAAGTAAACACGATTTTAATACCTTCTTCTACTATAATATCCATTATTTCAGTAATGTTAGGATATAACATCGGGACGTTCACCCCAAAAGGTTTGTTTGTTGCTTTTTTACATTTTTGAATATGTTCTCGCAATACTTCTGGATACATACTTCCTGCTCCAATGAGTCCTAATATTCCGGAATTACTAGCTGCTGAAGCTAATCGCCAACCGCTATTCCATATCATTCCAGCTTGTATAATGGGGTACTCTATATTGAAAAGTTGAGTGATTCTATTTTTCAAATCGATTTTCTATTTTAATATAATGATCTATTCTATTACAATCTTGGTTGTTTTAAACCCTTGCTTTGAATTAAAACGCATAAGATATACTCCTTTTGAAAGGTTTGATAAATTTATTGAGTTATTATTTTCCGAAAGTAATTGCTCCTCTTTTACTTTCTTCCCTAACACATCATACAATTGTAATTTAACCAACCCAATATTTTCAGGGATAGAAACATTTATTTTATTAGATGCAGGGTTAGGGTAAACTTCTAATGCCGAAAGGTTTTCAATGTCTTTAACAGAAAGTGTTGTATTAAGTGCTAATTCAAAATCTGGTATTCCAAATCCTAATTTAAAATCGGGGGAATTAAATTGCGAAGAGGACATACGCACTAAATCCATGATCTCTCCATTATTTAGGTTTGGTAAAGCTTGCCATAAACAAGCTATAGATCCAGCAAGAATTGGAGAACTAAAAGAAGTACCACTAGATGTTCTAATTGTATTATTTTGATCAATAACTGCTGAAGCACTTCCTTGAGCTGCAACATCTGGTTTTTGTGTTGGTTGTACAGCTGTTCCTTGAGAACTAAAACTCACATAATTACCATTACGATCTACAGCCGCAATTGACAACACCCCTGGAGCATCAGCTGGGACACCCAAGCCTGATGTTCCAGAATTCCCTGCTGAATTAACTAATAAAAGCCCTTTTTCGAATGCGATATTAGCCCCTTTTGTCATAAACGCTGTATCTCCATTTAAATCACTAGCGGTATAACTATAGTTTGGATTATCATAATCCTTATAGCCTAAAGACGTGTTTATAAGATCAACACCTAAACTATCGGCACGCTCTACAGCTTCTACCCAAAGACTTTCCTCTACTGGCGTTTCATTTTCAGCTCTTTCACTTCTAAATAAATAATAACTGGCATCTGGAGCAGTTCCTACAAATTGATTTTCTACATAACCTGCCATACAACTTAAAACTTGAGTACCGTGAGAATTTCCTGTATAAGCAAAAACATTATCATCTCTATTTACAAAATCATAACCACCTAAGAGTTTACCATTGTTTCTTAATCGTGCAAAACCACCCATAGTATTTACATTAGGAAAACCCGCATCAATAACAGCAATAGTCATGCCTTCACCTGTATAATTTTCTACATGCAAATAATCACCTTTTAACATTTCTATTTGGTTCGCTGCAGAGCCGTAATCAAAATTAGTGAGTCTATTTTCTAATACGAATTTATTAGTATTACTAGATGCAGAATTAGGCGTTCTAAAATTTAGTGTTCGATCAGCGAAGATGACTTCATTAACAGTAGACAAATTTTCCAATGCACGAATACTGGCTTCAGTACCTCTTACATGAACCGAGTTAAACCACTTCGATTTTGCTAAAACAGTAACTCCTGTTTGTGTTTTCACTTCACTAATATACGTTTCATCAACTGGTACATCCCGAAAATCTATAGCCACATTATGGGCTTGTTTACGAGCAATTGCTTTTTGAGTTAAAATTGATATTGGATTATTAATACCTGCATCACTATTAGGTTTATCATTAAAATACACCCAAGCATCTTCTTCTTGAGAAAAAACGTTTAGGCTAAAACCTATTACTAATAAAATGACTAATTTGAGGGGACGAGACTTGTTTTTTGATTTGAACTTCATCTGGATTATTTTTAATATTACGAAATGAATAGTAAAAATACAATTAAAAAATCACTCCAGATCCTACCAATTCGTCTTTTAAATACCAGGCAACAAATTGCCCTTCTGTGATTGCAGATTGCTGTTCTTCGAATTCAACATATAGTCCATTATCAACTTTGTGTAGCACAGCTTTTTGTAATGATTGTCTATAACGAATACGCGCTAAAACGGTCATTGTTTCGCCTGTATTTAATTTTAAATCTTCACGAACCCAATGCAATTCTGAATCTGAAACAAATAACACGTTTTTATATAAACCAGGATGGCCTTTACCTTGTCCGGTATAAATTACATTTTCATTCACATCTGTATCTATCACAAACAAAGGTTCTACCGTTCCTCCTACTGCCAATCCTTTTCGTTGTCCTTTTGTGAAATAATGTGCTCCTTGATGTTTCCCTACTACTTTACCATCATTTATAGTATATGGTAACTTCCGAGATTTATAATTTAATTCATCTCCTTTAGTAGTAAATTTTGGTAATACTTCCTTATACATCGTATTATTTTGAGGAACCTCAATAATAACACCTTCTTTTGGTTTTAACTTTTGTTGAAGAAATTCTGGAAGTCTCACTTTACCTATGAAACAAAGTCCTTGAGAATCCTTTTTATCTGCTGTGATTAAATTAGCTTCAGCTGCTATTTTACGAACTTCAGGTTTTTGTAATTCTCCTACAGGAAATAAAGCTTTAGCTAATTGTGCTTGTGATAATTGACATAAAAAATAAGATTGATCCTTATTATCATCTTCACCCGCTAATAACTGATACGTTTCTTTTCCATTACTAATAATTGTACCTTTTCTACAATAATGCCCAGTAGCAACAAAATCGGCTCCTAAGCTTAATGCGATATTCATAAAAACATCAAACTTAATTTCTCTGTTGCATAATACATCAGGGTTTGGTGTTCTTCCTTTTTGATACTCATCAAACATATAATCGACGATACGTTCTTTATATTGCTCGCTTAAATCTACAGTTTGAAAAGGAATTCCTAGTTTTTCAGCAACTAACATGGCGTCATTACTATCATCTAGCCAAGGGCATTCATCAGAAATAGTTACAGAATCATCATGCCAGTTTTTCATAAACAATCCTATTACCTCATAACCTTGTTCTTTTAAAAGGTATGCAGCAACACTAGAATCGACTCCTCCAGATAACCCAACTATAACTCTTTTTTTCATAACGTGCCCGCGCAGGCGGGTATCTTTTTTATTCTCCATCTCCACAAAAACGAAGATTTATAGTGTAGTCTCCTTAAAGAAAGAAACTTAACAAACTATTAAAGTGATTCTATTTTTGTTTAACAGATTGCAAAGATACCATTTTTTATAAATTTAAGTTAAAGTGCGATCTATACTTAGCTTTTGACCGTAAATAGTCTTGAACAATTTTTTATAAAATTTTAACAAAACTTAAACACAATACTGTTTAACCTTTTGTTAATTTTGATGAACAAAAAATAAAAAAAGCAAAACAATTATGAAAACAATCAAAAGATTATCAATGCTATTTTTAGCAACATTCGTATTAGCATCATGTAGCAATGATGACGATACTGCTCCTACTAACCCACCTGTAGACCCACCTTCGCAAAATATTTTACAAATAGCTACAGCAACTGAAAATTTAAGTATTCTAGAAGAAGCTGTAATTCAAGCAGGTTTAGTAGATACTTTAAATGGTCCAGGACCATTCACTGTATTAGCACCTACAAATGATGCTTTCGTAGCTTTTCTTGCTACTACACCGTATGCTACTTTAGCAGATGTCCCAAATGATGTTCTTAAAAACATACTTTTAAACCATGTAATCACTGGTAATGTTAAAGCAACAGATTTAATCGGTTTAGGTTCTGGGTATAATAAAACAAATGCAGCTGGTCCTGTTGCTGGAAGCCTTGTAGATGTATATTTTTCTGCTAGCGCAACTGCTGGTGTCGCTTTTAATGGTACTGCTGACGTTACTCAAGCTGATATTGCAGCTTCAAATGGAACTGTACACATCGTCGATGCTGTAATTAATTCTACGTTATTTGCCTTTGCAACTTCAGATCCAAACTTTGCAAGTTTAGCTGCTGCTGCTACTGATGCAGGACAAGAAATTATTATTGGAGCTGTACAAACTTCAACAGCAGTAGACCCTTTAACTATATTTGCTCCAGTAAATGATGCTTTTCAAGCGGTATTAGATTCAGATCCAACATGGACAACTGTTACTGATATACCAGATGCAGCTTTAAACAATATCTTATTACACCATGCAGTACGTGGAAATACTACTTCTGATCAATTATCAGATGGTATGATTATAGAAATGGCTAATATGGTTAATATTACTTTAATGCTTCCTAGCGACCTAGGTAACATAGCTACAATAACAAGTGGAAATGGAACGACTACAAGTGAAGTTACTGCTGTAGATGTTCAAGCAACTAACGGTGTTGTTCACGTTCTTGATACGGTATTAATGCCAATGTAATTCTTAATTGAAATACATATATATAAAAAGCTCCTTAAGAAATTAAGGAGCTTTTTTTCAATTGCGAATTATTTTAATAAATACCTTGAAATATATAACCTATATTATTCTGATAAACATATGAGTTGTCTATTCCTGGTTTATACGAACTGTAATAATGATTTTGTTTAATACCGTTCCAATATTCATTAAAACGATATCCTTATTGAGGTAACAAATTATAAACTAAAAATCCTATTCTCCCTAAATTATTATATCCCGATACTGGTCCATTTTCATTAGAATTACTGGAAAACATAATATCACCAGTACTACTATTCTTATAACGATATAAAGGTATTCTTCATCTAGAGTTATTTTTATATAAATATCCTGTTATCCTTGAAAACTTATAAGTACTATTTGCGTACCCTATTTCAGAAGCATTAGTTGTAAAATGATACTTCCCATTAATTTTGTTTTTATATCTAAACAAAGGAATCGCTGTTTTTCTATCTAAATTATAATGAGAATAATCATCAGCGTTAATTCTAATCCTTTCTCCTGGCTCACCTAGATGAGAGGGATAACCGGCAATTGCTATTTTTGGTTTAGATATAGAGTCATCATAAAAAACTCTCGTATGAGAATATTGATCACTATTATTCTTGGCTCTGAAACTTAAACCACAAATATTTTCCCATTCAAGCATTGCTTGGAAAGTTGCTACTCTCCAACTTGAACTCAGTCCGGGATCAAGATCAACTATTATAGTTTTAATATCTGGTCTAATAGTATTTTGAGCAATCGTTTGTCTAGTATTATTTGAATTTATAGATCCATAATCTTTTCCAAGCTCAAACATGATATTATCTTCAACCAAAAAACCATCTTCTACTTCTTCAATATCTTCAAGAGTATATCCTCTAGACAAAATATTTTCTAAAAGCTTATCTCGATCAGCTAAATTCTCTGAGTTTTCAATCTCATTATTTAAGGTTTTATCATTACTACAATTTTGTAGCAGTAATAGTGCAGCATTTCAGAATCTCATATTACGATACGTTAGCATGTTGTGGGAATCTGAATCAAGTTCAGATTGACGAAACCTAACTTTTTAAACAGGCTCTTTTTTTAGCTTTATTGCTTTTTGTATTTGGGATTTTTACTTCTTCTGGTATAATCTTTCTTTCGAACAAACTTCCCATTTTCATAGTATTTCCAAATGCCGTGTTTCTTATCATCTTTATAAACACCTTCGAGTGTTAAATCGCCATTTGCATCATAAGCTTTAGCTGGCCCTTCTAAATTTCCTTCTTTATAATTATAAAATTGTATTAGTTTTCCTTTTTCAGAAAACAGTTTAAATTCACCATGCAACTTGTCTGTCTTATAATTCGCATTTTGAGCTAATTTTCCACTCAAGTAATAGGTTTTTCGTTCACCTTCTAATTCTCCTTTATCATTAAAAAACTCTTCAGTCATTACTTGTTTAGAATCTTTATGATAATACATCCATTTCCCTATATACACCTTCCCGTTCATTTTCCCTTCACTCACCGTGTTTCCTTTAGGAGTTACAAATTTAACTTCAGCAATCGTATTTACCTCATTAAAAATACGGGAGGCAACTAAAACTGCTTTTTTATTTATATTCTCATAAAATTTAAAAGTACCTATTTCTTTTCCATGATTAAATTGCCCTTCATATCTTAAAATATTAGACCCTTTATAATTTTTTTTCCAAATACCATGACGTTTACCATTACTATCGAGTTGGTTTACTTCTTGTCCATAAGTAAAAGAAACCAAGAGGCTACATAGTATTAAAATTATTTTTCTCATCTATTTATATATTTTTATTCAGTAAACTAAATCTAATAAAATTTGATTCATTTAACGGTATTTACTACTCTAAATTGTACTTATACCATTTACACTTTGAATTCACCGTAATAAATCGCTCTTTTTCCCTTTCTATTTCAATAGAAAAAGAAACCGTAACTATACTTCGACTTTGCTCAGTACAGGCGGCTATGTTTTATTTTTATATTTCATTTAAAGAAAAAAATTATCAATTTCTTTTACAGTAAATTCTAAGTGTAAATAGTATTACCATATTCTCTTATAACAAAAAAGCTGCCAAAATGTTAGTTTTGGCAGCTTTTTATAATTTCCGACTATAATTTAATCTATTTCTTATTACGCTTTTGTGCTTTTTTTTGCTGCTCTGCCTGTTCCATCATATCCTTCATTCGCTTTTGAAACTTGCTTTCCTTTTTTGGTTTTGCCTTATTAACTTGTATTTGAGCATGTATTTTATCTTCATCTAAAATAAAATTCTTAATAACGATCATAATACCAATACTAATTAAGTTAGATATGAAATAATAAATACTTAAACCTGATGCATATTTATTGAAAAAAACTAACATCATTATTGGCGCAAAATAAATCATGTACTTCATCATCTTCGCCATATCTGGCATTCCTTCTTGCTGCGGTTGCGAAACCGCTTGTTGCCCTGTAGTCATTTTCATATAAAAGAAAATAGCTATTGCTGCTAATATTGGAAATAAGCTTACGTGATCACCATATACTGGTATATCAAAAGGCAATTCTGCTACAACATCATAAGAAGATAAATCATCTGCCCATAAAAACTTTTTCTGACGCAAAACGAATGCTGTTGGAAAAAACATAAACAAAGCATAAAATACAGGCATTTGTATTAAAGCTGGCAAACAACCACTTAACGGGCTAGCTCCTGCTTTATTCTGTAACGCCATAGTCTCCTGCTGCGCTTTCATTTTATTGTCTTTGTATTTTTCACGAACTGCATCTAACTCTGGCTTTAACACTTTCATTTTCATTTGTGACAAATACTGCTTGTATTGTACAAAAGACATGGCTAACTTAATAATAACTGTCATTACTACAATAGCAATACCATGAGGGATAAAACCTATTAGAAAGTTAAATAATGGGATGAATAAATATTTATTTATCCACCCAAATATACCCCATCCTAATGGTACACTTTCTTCTAATTTTCTATCATAAGTTTTTAATATCTTTACTTGGGTTGGCCCGTAATAAAACCCTAAATTTTCGTCAAACTCATTTCCTTTTAAAGCTAAAGTTGTTTTAGCATTGTACAGTTTAGTAAAAACAGTATCAATTTTTTCGTTTTCAACTAAATCTTTTGAGCTTAATGCCACACTTTTAAAAAGCTTATCGGTAACTAATATTGAACTAAAAAAATGCTGCCTGAAAGATAACCATTCTACTTCTTTTTCAATTTCCTCATCTTCTCCTGTAGGACTTAACTTATTAGATTTACCACCGTCATGCATATAAGATAAACGCGTATATCTATTCTCGTATGAGATACTTTTATCGTGGTGATACGTTTTTTGTCTCCAATCTAAATCTACTTTTTTTGAACTATTAATAACATCGCTTAAGCCTTGAGATTTAATAGAAAAATCTATCATATAATCGTTTGGTTTAATAATGTATTTATATTCTAAGAATTTTGCTTCTGAAACCTTAAGTTTCATGGAAACAATTTGGTTTTCACCATTCTTAGTGACTGTAGATTGAAAATTTAAGTCTTGCGTATTAAGTGTACGATTATCTGTAGTTCCAAAATTAATATTAAAAGCAGCATTATTATCTTTTACTAGATAAATAGGAATAGAATCATAATCTACAAACTGCTTCAATTTAACTTCGGTTAATTGCCCTCCTTTATTACTGAACTTTAATTTTAAAACTTCGTTTTCAACACTTACTTCATTTGTTGTTGAGTTCGTATTTGCTGAATAAGCAAACGCTCCAAACTTATTTTGTAAAGCTAGTGTTTTTAATGAATCGGGTAGGTTTTCTATAGCATTCTCAATAGCTACTACTTCCTCTTCATTATTAACTTCAACCTCACTTTTAGTTGCATCTATTTGTTCTTGTTTCGCTTTTTCAGCAGCAACTTCTTCTTCAGTAGGTGCATTTTGATAAAGCATATATAATAACAGTCCAGCTATAAGCACAAACCCTATAATGGTATTTAAATCTAATTTCTTTTCTTCCATATTTACATTCCGCGAAAACGGTTATCTACAGTTAGTATTTAGATCTTAATGCAATCAAATAAAGCAACAGATCGTGAAAGGGATACTCAAAAAGTAGTCCGCTTACTTATTTTGTGCCATAGTGACACTTTTTGTTTTTTTCTTGTAGGTAAAAGCTGCTTTTACGAAAGCGACAAATAAAGGGTGAGGACTTGCTACTGTACTTTTATATTCTGGATGATATTGAACACCAACAAACCAAGGATGTGATGGAATTTCTATAATCTCTACTAATCCAGTTTTTGGATTAGAACCTGTAGCGATCATTCCTGCAGATTCAATTTGAGATTTATAATCACCATTAAACTCATAACGATGTCTATGGCGTTCTTTTATAACATCTTGGTTATATATATCATAAACTTTACTTTCTTTTTCTAATTTACATTCCCAAGCTCCTAAACGCATAGTTCCACCTTTATCTATTATGGTTTTCTGTTCTTCCATAATATCTATTACTGGATTTGGTGTTTTAGTATTCATTTCGGTAGAGTTTGCATTCTTAATACCTAGAACATTTCTTGAAAACTCAATAACTGCCATTTGCATCCCTAAACAAATTCCTAAAAATGGAATATTATTTTCTCTTACATAACGTACCGCATCAATTTTACCTTCTATTCCTCTTTCTCCAAAACCAGGAGCGACTAATACACCATCTAAATGAGATAGCTTTAATTTGATATTATCTTTATTTAAATATTCTGAATGAATAGATTCTATATTTACTTTAACTTCATTCTCTGCTCCTGCATGTATAAATGCTTCTAATATAGATTTATAAGAGTCTTGAAGTTCTACATACTTTCCTATTAAACCTATATTAACTTCGCTTTGTGGGTTTTTATGTCGCTTTAAAAAAGCATTCCATTGGTCTAAATTTGGCACATTGCTTTCTAAATTTAATTTTTTAAGCACTACCTTATCTAAACCTTCATCTAACATTAAATTAGGCACATCATAAATTGTAGAAGCATCTATAGATTCTATTACTGAGTCTTCTTTTACATTACAAAAACGAGCTAATTTTTGGCGTAGCTCTCTTGGCAATTTATGTTCTGTTCTACAAACAAGAATTTCTGCTTGCACCCCACTTTCCATTAGTGTTTTTACACTGTGCTGCGTTGGCTTTGTTTTTAATTCACCTGCTGCTGATAAATAAGGGACTAATGTTAAATGTATAACTAATGAGTTCTCTTCTCCTAGTTCCCATTTTAATTGTCTTACGGCTTCTATATATGGCAAAGATTCTATATCTCCAACGGTTCCTCCTATCTCGGTAATTACAATATCATAATTGCCAGATTTACCTAAAATTTGAACACGATGTTTAATCTCATCTGTAATATGAGGAATAACTTGTACCGTTTTTCCAAGAAATTCACCTCTACGCTCTTTTTGAATGACACTTTGGTATATTTTTCCTGTAGTAACGTTATTTGCCTGACTTGTAGGTTTATTTAAAAAACGTTCATAGTGCCCTAAATCTAAATCTGTTTCTGCACCATCATCAGTAACATAGCATTCACCATGTTCATAAGGATTTAAGGTTCCCGGATCTACATTAATGTAGGGATCTAATTTCTGAATTGTTGTTCTATACCCTTGGGCTTGAAGTAATTTTGCTAAAGAAGCTGCTATTATTCCTTTTCCTAGAGAAGACGTTACTCCACCAGTAACGAAAATGTATTTTGTTGTAGTTGCCATGATGCGTTGTTAAACGCGAGCAAATTTACAAAGAAGTATTGAGATTATTTAAAATCTTGGTTAATAGTTAATAAGTTTTATACTTCCTCTTTATACTATTAGAATTCAGTAAACTATACGCTTCTTTTTACTTAAAACACTAATAGTTATCTATTAATATTACATATTATGCAAATAATTAAGGTTTGTATAATTAAACTTTAGGAAAATTTCTTTGAATATTTCTTACCAATTCTTCAAGTCCATTAAGTTTTAAGGTATATACTGTTTCTAACATTTCGCCTAATTTACCTTTAGGGAAACCTTTGTTTTTATACCAAACAATATAATATTCTGGAATATTAATTAAATACCTGTCTTTATACTTACCATAAGGCATTTTAGTGTGAGCTAACTTAATAAGGAAGTTCTTATCTGGCTCTAGCATTTTTTTATGATTTAGATCGAAATTCGTGAAGTAGCTCTAACTCAGATTTCACAAAGTGAACCCATTCGTTTTGAATATCTCCATTTATAGAATAATCACTTTCAAAATCATACTTATTTTGCATTTCTGATAATTCTTTATTCGCTCTAATCTGCTCTCTTTGTAAAACAGTAGTAAGATCTTCACCCGGTACTATTTCAGAAAGACGTTTTCTAAACTTACGTACATTTAACTCAGTAATATCAAAATGTAATTGTTCATGAGCAAGAATATGAGAATCAACAATATCCTCTTTAAACCATGAATGCTCTGGGTAAAAGTGCGCCCCTACTTCTGCTGTAAAGCTAATACCACTAATATTTGATTTTCTAATAGAATAGCTAAATGATATTCCTGAAGCCGTAACAGCTGCTGCATCTGAACTATGATCTGGTTGTCCTTTAAAATCGCTCCAAACCAATCGATGTTGTTCATTCCAATTAATTTCAGCAATATCTTTATTAAGAAAAAGAGTTATTAAACAAAGAAAAAATAATTTATACATATGTATTTATTCGAAAATTTGAGTAAGCAAATAACGGGTTTTTTGAATAATTATTGCTTTTGTTCAAAAAAATTATTTTACTTCAATAATTTTTAAGTCATCATACTTTACTAAATAAGCCGTATCATTAAAGTAACCTCCAAAAGATTTCTTCTTATAGGCGAACTTATTTTCTACATACTCTGTTAAAGGCGTATCATTAATTGAAGTATATAAATCTTGAGACGTTACCAAACGTAAAACAACATCCATAGTTACATCATAACCTCTAACAGCAAACTTATTTGGTGTTTCTTTAAACGTTTTCTTATAACGCGTTGCAAAACTGTTTTCGCTAACATCATTATAGGTTTTAGCAACTGTAGGAAAATGAAACTTTAAATTTGAAAGGTGGTAATTAGAAATTTCTTCTCCTTCAAATGCTCTATTCTTATCTGTAGTGGCTAAAATAATTTTAGTCTCTTCAATATCTTCTATAACATTACCGTCTTCATCCTTTCTTTTTCCCAGCATTGAATTTAAAATACTAGTCACATTAGAAACATATCCTTCATTTTTAGTTTCTAAAAACACGACATTATTACCAGGCTTTATTACTTTTAATAAATCTTCTTCTATAATATAAAATTCATCCTCTTCTGTTTTCTTATCCTTTCTTGAACTTACAAAAGCAGCATTTTTAAAGTGTGTTTTAAGCAAACCACTTCTAGCTGTATTTTTCGAATCCGAAATTATTACAAAATGTGATGTTGTATCTGCTTTGAAAAAATTAATAATTTTATTTGTTAATAACTGCTCATCTGGTCTTGCATGAAACACATTATCACCAAGCTTAACATTTTTCTTAATAATTGGAGATATTACGGGGATATTATCGTTTTTTAATGCTAATGCTACTTCATTAACATTTTTAGCCATTAGTGGCCCTATTACAGCATTAACTGTACTAAAGTCATTATTTCTTACTATTGAACCAACTTGACTCTCCATGTTTTTTGTATCATAAACATCTACTTTTAAATTAACACCTAATTCTTTTAATGTTTCAAAAGCAACCATAGCTCCAGTATAAAAGTCTAAAGATGTACTAAGATATCTGTCTTTTTTTATTTGCTCTTTAGTATCATCAATAGAATCTATATTTACTTTATTTAATCTAAACGGCAACATTAAAGCAATGTGTTTTTCACTTGTATCAATTATACGCTTCGATAAATCTGTCGCAAATTCTAATTCTGCTCCATTTACCATCGTAGAATCTATTACAGTTGAATTAGGATTTTCTGCATTTGAATTAAAAGGTACTTTAAGAACCATTCCTTCTTTCAAACCTGATTGCGATAAATTAGGGTTTAATTCTTCTAGCTCTTCTTTTGTTAAATTTAGTTTAACTTTTAATCTATAAAACCCTTCTTTAGGCAAAACGCTGTAGTAGCTATACTTCTCATCTATAGTTTTAATAGTAGAATTGCTTGGAACATTAATTTTATCTCCAGGTTGCAAAACAGCATTCATATTAGGATTTAATTTTTCTAATTCTGAAACTGTTATTCCATATTTATAAGCAATTCTCCATTTCCCTTCCTTAGGCTTTACAACATAAGATACTATATTATCATTAGTTGATGTTGTTTTTTCAACTGTTCTAACTTTAGAATATATAGGGATTTGAATTCGATCTCCCTTTCTTAAATTATTGTCGTATAAAAACGTATTATTCTTTGTTATTTCGTCCTCAGTAATACCATATTTTTTAGATAGGCTATACAAGGTTTCCTTACGTTTTACTTTGTGTTGTTTATAACCAATAACTTCTTTACGCTCTATAAAACCTTTACCATCTTTTTTTGGTGAAGAAGTCACTACTTTTTTTCTAGGAATAATTAAAATAGAATTAAGTCTTAATTCTCTTTTAGAATCTGGATTAAGCTCATAAATATCAGAAACAGATACATTATATTTTTTTGCTAAAGCAGGAATTGTTTCACCGCTTTTCACTTTATGAGTCACGTAATTTTGAGCTTTAGCTGTTACACAACTAAAGACTAGTATTAAACTAAGGATGTATATTATTTTTTTCATATATGTTTTAATGCGTTTAATATACTAATTTTTGTTAGTTATTATTCTTATTCCCATTCAATTGTAGCTGGGGGTTTAGAGCTAATATCATAAACTACTCTATTAACGCCTTTTACTTTATTTATTATATCGTTAGATGTTTTCTGCAAAAACTCATAAGGTAAATTTACCCAATCTGCAGTCATTCCATCTGTACTTTCTACTGCTCTCAACGCGACACATTTCTCATAAGTACGCTCATCTCCCATTACGCCGACACTATTAACAGGGAGCAATATTGCTCCTGCTTGCCATACTTTATCATAAAGTCCTGCTTCTCTTAATCCATTAATAAATACAGCATCAACTTCTTGCAAAATACGTACTTTTTCTGGAGTGATATCTCCTAATATACGAATTGCTAATCCTGGACCTGGAAATGGATGACGTCCTAATAGCTCTTTTTCCATATCCATTGAAGCACCAACTCGTCTTACTTCATCTTTAAATAATGCTTTTAAAGGCTCTACAATTTTAAGTTTCATAAAATCTGGTAAACCTCCTACATTATGATGACTCTTAATAGTTGCACTTGGTCCTCCTGTAGCCGATACACTTTCTATAACGTCTGGGTAAATAGTTCCTTGCGCTAACCATTTTACATCTTGTATTTGATTTGCTTCATCATCAAACACTTCTATAAATACACGACCAATAGCCTTTCGTTTTTTCTCTGGGTCGCTTTCTCCTGAGAGTGCATCCAAAAAGCGTGCCGAAGCATCTACTCCTTTTACATTTAACCCCATACCTTTGTATTGCTCTAATACTTCGGTAAATTCATTTTTACGTAAAAGTCCGTTATTAACAAATATGCAGTATAAATTTTCACCAATAGCTTTATGTAATAACATGGCAGCTACAGACGAATCTACACCACCAGACAATCCTAAAACAACTTTATCATTTCCTAATTTAGCTTTTAGACCTTCTACTGTTTCACCTACAAAAGTATTTGGTGTCCAATCTGGTTTAACCCCAGATATATTAATTAAGAAATTTTCTAAAAGTTTTTTTCCATCTGTAGAATGATAGACTTCAGGATGAAATTGAATAGCATACGTTGTCTCTCCTTCTATTTTATATGCTGCATTTTTAACATCTTTTGTACTTGCTAAAAGCGTTCCATTTTCTGGTAAAGCTTTTATAGTATCACTATGACTCATCCAAACTTGACTTCCTATAGAAATCCCTTTTAAAAAGGAATCTTCTTTAACAAAGCTAAGATTTGCTCTACCGTATTCTCTTGTATTAGATTCTGCTACTTCTCCTCCTGAAAAATGAGCTAAGTACTGCGCCCCATAACAAACAGCTAACATGGGTTTCTTTCCTCTAATCTCTGACAAATCTGGATGAAAAGCATCTTTAGATCGTACAGACATTGGACTACCAGAAAGTATTACTGCTTTATAGTCGTTAATATGTTTGGGAGGATTGTTAAATGGATGTATTTCGGAATAGATGTTAAGTTCCCTAACTCTACGCGCAATTAGTTGTGTATATTGCGATCCAAAATCTAAAATTAATACCTTGTCATGTTGCATGCGCAAAAGTAGTAATAGATTTTTAAATTCACGAACACGTTCAACCCTTTTTTTAAGGTTTTTTCACCTCCAAAAAACAAATATCTTTAGCGACTCTATTTATGATTTAATAAGCTTGAAACTCTTTTGTTTGTTATCTGCTGTTATTGATAATAAATAAACACCCTTATTATATTTAGATAAATCTAATTTGTAAGAAGATTTATTTAAATCTGAATGATATATGGTTTTAGAAAAAATTACTTTACCTAAAACATCATATACTTTCAATGAAGCTTCCTTAGATAATTTATTAATATAAATATTAGTAAAATCTTTAACTGGATTAGGTGCTATTTTAAATTCTGAAACAAATATGTCATTTATACTAAGCGTATTATCACCTGCCCACATAATTGCATTTTTTATCATAGTCTTGAAATTATCATTACTATTATAATCGCCATTATTATGACCAAGTGCAGTATAAAATGATTTTATACCATTAAATGTCTCTCCATTAACTGTTATCGCTTCTTTATACCAAGTAATTGGTCTAGCTTCATCATAATCATCTTCGCCTGTACGCTCCACTTCTAACAATACCGTATTATCATTACTTAATTGCCCACCATTATTTCTCCAATAATAGTATTCTTCGTTTTTATTCCAGGTTGCACCTGTGTTTCCAATATGCTCTACAATTGGGTGATTAGACTTCACCTCCATATCAGCATTAAAATTATTAGGAGTATGATTTGGATCTGTTTGAACTATTCCTCCAACTAATTCATTATAAAAAGGCCAAGAGCGATCTCTATAAGTATCAGTCGCGGCATGAATTCCTATAAAACCACCTCCATTTTTTATAAATTCTTCAAAAACAGTTTTTTCATTTCCATTAAGTAAATTATCACCACTAGTGTTACAAAAAACGATAACATCGTATTTATAAACACCATTCACTACAAAATCATTTGCTGCAAACACATTTGAATTTTGTGTGTTATCTGTATCCCATCCGTTTTGATTACCTAAATCTTCAATCAACGAAATTCCTGAATTTATTGAACCATGTCTAAATCCATTAGTTTCATGATATACGAGAACTCTAGATTGAGATTGGCAATAAAAAGAAAATAAAATAATAAGAAAAGTAAAGTTTTTCATCATAATCAATTTAGTTATTGCTAATAATCATCACATTATAAACAATATACGTAGCTAACGCATGAAAAAGATTACTTTAAAGCAATATTAGATTAAAGTCTTTTTTTAAGGGTTCTAATTCATCTTTCAATACGCTAATTAATTGATCTCCATGCTCTAAATATAATTGCGAGAAATTTATATTACGCTCTTGCAAACTTTGATTTGGAAATAATTCGCTTTGCAATTCAGTAATTCGAACAACATGGTCTTTTAATTTCCTTTTTTGAGCTGTTAGTAATCGTTTTTCCAAATACTCTAATCCTTTTATTTGTTTTCGCTCTTGGGCTGCAACAGCACCAATAAAAGATTGATCTGTTTTCTCTGCTAATTTATAAAGCACTTTAAATTGATCCTTTAAATGAGAGATTTGATTAGAAAAATCAATATCTATATTTGAAATCTGGCGCACTTTTTTATTGATAAACGCATCTCGTTTTAAAAATAAATCCTCATTAGATACTGTTAACTTCTGAAGCTTATCTGCCTGTTGTTTCGTTTTAATTAAAACCGAGTTTCTTAATAATAAAATTGGAAAAGGAATCTTGTTAGCTTCAAAATTTTGTTTTAATTGAAACCAATATGCCAATTCGCCACCACCACCTATATAACATAAATTAGGAAGAATGACTTCCTGATACAAAGGCCGAAGTATGACATTTGGAGAGAATCGTTCAGGATAATTATCGACTTCTTCTAAAAGTGCTTCTTTAGTCCAGCTAATCTCAGTGTTTAAAACACTGTATTTATGATCTAGAAAAACAATACGTTCTCTTAGATTATTTGTAATGTAAAATAAATTAATTTCTCGAGGATTAACCTGTATTTTATAATCGTCACTTATATTTTCTAATATTTTATTTGTTTCATTTACAGTTTTAAAAGCGGTTTCATTTATTAAATCTTCCTTAACAAAAGGGATGAACAGCCGTTTTAAACTCTTTTTATTAGCATCTATAATAACTAAGCCATATTGAGAAAATAATTCGTTTGCTAAATACAAGGTTGCTTTAGCTAAATTATCGTGTTTCAAATAGGCGTTTTTAAAAAGCGCTCGCAACTTATCTGCATTAGCCCCTAAGCCTAGTTCTTGCGAAAACAAATCACTCACAGCTTCTAAACCTTTTAAATCCAATTCACCAACTGCTCCAGAAGCATTTCTATTCCATCTTAATTTCTTTCCATTTAAATTGAAATAATTTATTTCCTCGAAATCATGATCTTCACTAGCCATCCAATATATAGGCACAAAATCATACTCTGGATGTGTTTCTTTTAGTTGCTCACTTAAATTTATAGTAGATATTATTTTATACAGAAAATATAATGGTCCTGTAAACAAATTAAGTTGATGCCCTGTCGTTATAGTAAAAGTTGTTCCCTTAGAAAGCAGTTCTATGTTTTCCAAAGTCTTAGAAGACGTATCTACTAAATTATATTGAGACTTTAAAGCCTCAACAAGGACTGCTCTAGTTTCTTTTTTGTAAGATTCTTTTTTTTCTTTTATCTGTCCTTTAAAATTTTCAATATTAGGATATCTATTATATAAGTCTTTCAATGAAGAATCTTCATCAAGATAATCACATATTAATTTTGAAAAGTAGCCAGTTTCTTTAAACGAAATACAATCTTTCGGCATAATATAAAAATGAATTCATTTGTAAATATAAAGTTCTTTGTCGTATAATATCTCTTAAAATTAACATAAAAAAACAAATAAAAACCTAGTGTTTTTGTAAATTGGTATGTTATTCCAACTTAAACTTCATGTGCCATGAAAACCTTAATCTATTCTCAAAAAAATAAATCGATTACTTTTTTTTATTTTTTACTTGTATTTTTAATTGTAAATATTACTTTTTCTCAAAATAACACCGAATTTAAAGGTGTTATTATAGATCGTGAGACTAAGGACAAATTACAGTTTGTAGATGTTATCGTAGAAGAGGCTAATATTAGTACTGTTACTAATTCTGAAGGAGAATTTTTAATAAAAGTACCTAATGACATGCTAAATAAAATTGTGACTTTCTCTCATTTAGGATACACTAAACAAAGTATGCTTGTTTCTAAATTAAATAATACTAATAATGTAATAAAGTTAGATGAAGCCGCAACCATATTAGCACAAGTCGATCTTAATTTTCCAAAAAATGCAGAGAAATTAATACGAAAAGTACTTAGTAAAAAAGGAGAAAATTATAATACGAATCAATCTACTTTAACTGCTTTTTATAGAGAAACCATTAAAAAACGAAATAAAAACGCGTCTCTTTCTGAAGCTATAGTCGAAATTGAAAAAGCAGGCTATAACGATTCTAAAAAAGATGGAATAAAACTTATAAAAGCTAGAAAAAACACAAATTATTCGAGACTTGACACCTTAGCTTTAAAATTACAAGGTGGTCCTTTTAGTACACTTTATACAGATTTAATGAAAAATCCTGAATTTATTTTTGATGAGAATAATTTATCCAAGTATACTTTTAAGTTTGACAAGTCTACGCAAATAAATAATAAACTAGTTTATGTGGTTAATTTTAAACAAAAGAAAGAAGAAACAAATCCGCTCTATTATGGTAAATTATATATAGATGCAGAAAGTTATGCGCTTACAAGTGCTGTATATAATTTAAATATTAGCAATAGAAATTTAGCGAGTGCCTATTTTGTTAGAAAAAAACCTAAAAAGGTAAAAGTTTATCCTACTAATGCAGCTTATCGTGTAAACTATAGAACGTTAAATAGTAAATGGTATTACAGCTACAGTAATATACAACTCGCTTTTAAAGTGAATTGGAAAAACAAACTATTTAATAGCCGATATACACTTCAAAGCGAAATGGCCATTACCGACTGGCAACAAAGTGATATAGGTAAGCTATCAAAAGCAAAAAGAACATTACACCCTTCTACTATTTTAGCAAATGAAGCTTCTGGTTTTTCAGACCCAAAGTTTTGGGGTGAATACAATATTATAGAGCCTGAGAAATCAATCGAATCGGCAATTAAAAAAATAAGCAAACAGTTTAAAAAAACGAGTTAACTTATTTTAAAACTTCTGCATACAAATCAAAGTCTTCTGCTTCAGTAATCTTTACAGTAGTAAACTCACCTGTTTTTACATATGTTTTTGTTGCATCTATTAAGACTTCATTATCTACATCTGGCGAATCAAATTCTGTACGACCAACAAAATAGTTCCCTTCTTTTCTATCGATAATGACTTTAAGTTCTTGTCCTATTTTCTCTTGATTTAATTCCCAAGAAATTTGCGATTGAATTTCCATAATTTCATTCGCACGATTCTGCTTCACTTCTTGAGGCACATTATCTACCAAAATGAACTACCTCGAGGCAGAGCCATCGAGGTATCAAAACAATCGGAGTTGGTCTGAATGTAACTTTTCGTAATCTGATTCCCCTTGATTTTGAAGATACTTTTTTATCACTTCTTCATTAGCATACTAACCCACTGTGTTAACATAATAGCCGCTTGTCCAAAATTTTCCGCCCCATAAAAATCTTTTAACCTCTGGATGCAACCTGAAAATCTCTTTTGACGTTATACTTTTTACAGCACTAATTATCTTTTTTGGAGAATTTGATGGAACACTCTGAATCAAAAAACGAACATGATTTCCATCAATGCCAATTTCCAAAAATTGAACATCATATCGTTCTTCTATTTCCAAGCAAACCAATTTAAAAGTATTTGAAATTTTCGAAGTAAAAACTGGCTTTCTATATTTGATAGGACATACAAAATGATAAAGTAATAAACTTTTATTATGACTTTTATGAATATGCTCACTCATAAATACAAAAGTACATATCTTTACGCTACACCCGAGACAGAGCCTAGGGGAATTCTACTGATTAAATAATGTTTTACTTTTCGCATGTCTATCTGTTTTTTTGTCAGAACCTTTTCCTGTAAAAGAAAGATTTATTTATAAACACAAATAGAAACGATTTTTAGTGGCTCACTTTCAGCCAGCACGCTATGCTCAGTTTAATCTAGTACGGGTGGTTCAGTTTGAACCAAAGTTAGTGGTATACTATGTCCGAATTTTACACTTTGAACAGACTAACATAGTTCCTATTTGTACTCTTGAGCTATTTTTCCGATTAATACCTGAGAAATATAATATACCATTTAAAAGGTTGGCTTACAAAACAGAAAAACTTATACCAAAATTATTAAACCTAATAATAACAAGGAATCGCCTAATAGAATATAAAAAACAAAAAAAACTCAAGCTTAAAATTTATCTTTCAAACTTGAGTTTTCTTTTAACAAAATGTTACTTGTTTACTATATATTAATTAACAACAACTTTCTTTACAAAATCAGATCCTAATCTCAATATATATATCCCTTTTGGTAAATCTGAGATATCAATTTTATGTGTTTTGCCATCAGACTTAATTTCTTTAGAAATTACTTTAGCTCCTTTTAAATCAAAAAGGTCTAAAGCTTTATTTTTTAGATCATATTCTTTCATTTGAATATTGATATAATTTGAAGTTGGATTTGGATAAATTTTAGATCCTATTGGATCATCAACAATTTCATTAGATAAAGTTCCAATGGTTGTAGATATCGAGCTCGTTCTTCCTAAAATATCTTCTAGTATAACTTCAACTATATCACTTTCCGAAATTACTGGGATTGATCTATTAAAAGTCTCTGTTGCTATAACAGAAGCTACTTCAACTCCATTTACTTTAATAGTATACTTAAATTGAGGTGTACTCGATACAGGAACTAACCATTCTACATTACTGTTTGTAAGACTGGTAATTGAAAATGCTATAGTTGGGCTTGATGGACTTGACCCAGTACTTAGATTAAATGTTTTTGGAGGTGTCCCAGAAAAACTAGGTGTCGAATTCCCTCCACTTTGATAATAAATAACATTATTATTTGTTACTCCTGCATCAATCTTATTAGTATAATTTGATGAACGAGGTTCATCATTTCTATAGTAAACAACTTGAGACATACCCTTCCAAGTACCATTTGTTTTTCTTTTGAAAGCTTCTTTGACCTCAAAACGTCTTTTATTAGCGCCTGTGCTCAACCAGTCCTCTAAAAAACTAGTGGTTTGACCATTAAACGTAACATTAGCTACTGGATAATCCATAGTAACCATATGATACCATTTGTTTTGAGAATTTCTTCTAATCCAAAACCCGTAAAAAGTATGAGAGCCAACACTCCATCTCCTTGTTACTACTGTATTCCATTCATTAAGATCCCAGCCTATAGTACCATTGAGAGATTTTAACCCAGTTCCTTCACCTCCAAAAGACTCAACTATTGTTCCTGGTGCTATGTATGGAGCCGTAATTGCTTGTCCATTAGTAGGATCCCAAATAGAATAAATAAAAACATGTCCCCTATCTGGTGAATCTTGAAATCCACAATAAGCTCCACCCTCAGCACCTGCATTCCATTGCATGGTACAAAAATAAGTAGCATTGGTAGTAATCGTATTCCTGACTACTCTATACAAAATATCTCCAGCTCCATTATCATTAGCCACTATACTTGATGAGGGCGCCGAGTTTTGAGCGTTAATTAAACTTATACACAAAATAGTCATAAGGAGGAGTAGTAATCTTTTCATAAGAATTTATTTAAAATTAACTTTATAAGACAAATATTTTACACAAAAAACTTAATATATAAAAAAATTTGAAATATAAAACTATTTTATATATGAACTACAATACAAAACTCACGGGGTGTATAATTCATCATATTAAAGCATTACTTATCTATTAATCTTATTCTGGAATCTTTTTATTAGACTTGGCTCGTTTTCTAATACTAAAAACTATACTAATTATAAGCTCTAAGCAATTATTAATCTTTGTATCGTCTCGGTAATAAATAAGAACAAAAGCTTATACAATATGAGTTGGAGGTAAATACTATTTACGTTTTAGAATTACACAACTTCTCCATACAAGTCAAAGTCTTCTGCTTCAGTGATCTTTACAGTTGTAAACTCTCCTGTTTTTACATATGTTTTTGTTGCATCTATTAAGACCTCATTATCTACATCTGGAGAATCAAATTCTGTACGACCAACAAAATAGTTTCCTTCTTTTCTATCTATAATGACTTTAAGCTCTTCTCCTATTTTACCTTGATTTAATTCCCAAGAAATTTGCGATTGAATCTCCATAATTTCATTTGCACGATTCTGCTTCACTTCTTGAGGTACATCATCTACCAAATTAAAGGCATGTGTGTTTTCTTCATGAGAATAAGTAAAGCAACCCAAGCGTTCAAAACGCATCTCTTTTACCCATTCTTTTAGGACTTGATAGTCTTCTTCAGTTTCTCCTGGATAACCCACGATAAGTGTTGTACGAATGGTCATATTTGGAACTGTTGCTCTAAACTCCTTAAGCAACTTCGTCGTTTTCTCTTTTGTTGTACCACGACGCATACTCTTTAAAATAGAATCTGAAATATGCTGTAATGGAATATCCATATAATTACAAATCTTTGGTTCTCGATTCATAATTTCTAATACATCCATAGGAAATCCTGTAGGGAAAGCATAATGTAAACGGATCCATTCAATTCCTTCAACCTTAACCAGATTCTCTAACAATTCTGCTAGATTTCTTTTTTTGTATAAATCTAAACCGTAATACGTTAAATCTTGAGCAATAAGAATAAGTTCTTTAACACCGTTAGCTGCTAATTTCTCAGCTTCAGTTACTAAATGTTCTATAGGCGTAGATTTATGTTTTCCTCGCATTAAAGGAATCGCACAAAATGAACAAGGTCGATCACAACCTTCGGCGATTTTTAAATAGGCATAATTTTTAGGAGTCGTTGTTAATCGCTCACCAATTAATTCATGTCTATAATCTGCTCCTAAAGCTTTTAATAGACTGGGTAATTCTGTAGTTCCAAAATATTGATCAACATTAGGAATTTCTTTCTGTAAGTCTGGCTTATAACGTTCACTTAAACATCCCGTTACAAACACTTTATCAACTTCTCCTTCTTCTTTCTTCTGCATGAACTCTAAAATAGTATTCACGCTTTCTTCTTTCGCATTTTTAATGAACCCACAAGTATTAATAACGACAATATTCCCTTCTTCTTCATGAACAACATCTTTACCACTTGCTTTTAACTGCCCCATTAGCACTTCGCTATCGTAAACATTTTTACTACAACCCAATGTTATAACATTGATTTTGTTCTTTTTAAGTGATTTTGTTCTCATTCCCTAATTTTGGACTGCGAAGATACGTAATGATTGCCGATTAATGATTAATCATCTTACATTTAAGCCGTATTCAAGTTATTTAAAGGATTCTATTCCTAACTAATCATAGTTTTTAGGATATTTCCTCATTTTTGATGCCTGTTCGTAAACGTAACCCCACTTTAAAAGTGTTTTCTCTTTTGATCGTTTGCTTATAAATGTTAGGCCTTTTGGAGCGCCATTATCTGCATATCCCATCGGTACGGTTAAAGCAGGATATTCTGCTACAGCTGCATAAGCGGCATGGTAGTTATTTATTGACAATACGCCATCTAAATTGTGTTCATCCATGCTTTCATCGAAAAACTGTTTTCCGTTTGTTTTTAAAGTGCTTTTTATAATATTGAATTCATCTTCAGTTGCTTTATCGGCAACAATACCTTCAAACAATTTTTGCCCGTAAGGTGCTCTTATAAGAGAATCTTCAGTATTAAAGTTCATAACATCGTGTACACCTTTAATATTAATTGAAGTATTAGCAAAGCTAGATAAGTAAACAGGTAGATCTTTTTTCATGTCTAAATTTAAAAGTCTTAGAAAAGAAGGTAGCTTAATATCTTTCTCTTCAATCTCAATAATAGTTGCACCTTTAGATTTTAATATAGAAAGCGCTTCCACATATAATGAATCATTTAATAATCGTTTATATGCTCCAAAACGTTTCTTTTCTAAATTAATAGAATCGTTAATAAAATATAAATAATAGCCTGTACTCCACTTTAGGTTCGTTGATTTAGAATCGTTTTCATCATAACCTAGCATAGCGTCTAGCACAATACTATTATCTAATACATTTTTAGTAATAGGTCCAGGAGTATCCAGAGTACTAGATATAGGAACGATACCATTTCTACTTAATAAACCAACTGTTGGTTTTAAACCTACTGTTGAGTTTTGACTTGCCGGTGATAAAATAGATCCTGCTGTTTCACTGCCAATTGCTGCAACACAAAAATTAGCAGCGACTGCAACGCCACTTCCCGAACTAGAACCTCCTGTGTCTATTATTTTTCTTCCATAAGGGTTTAACGTTTGCCCACCAATAGCACTGTAACCACTTGGACATTCTCCACAAAAGAAATAAGCCCATTCACTTAAGTTAGCTTTTCCTAAAATTATGGCACCATTCATTTTCAAACGTTTTACAATAAAAGCATCTTCGGTAGTATTATTTTTTAAAGCAATTGCACCAGCAGTCGTTGGCATGCCTTTAGTATTTATATTGTCTTTTAAAAGTATTGGCATGCCATAAATAGGGTGGCTAAGGCTTTTATTTTTGTCTTTTTCTTTAGCTTCTTCTATTGCTTTTGGATTAATAGCAATTACAGAGTTTAATGACCATTTGTTTTCTCGATCAAATTTTCTAATGCGATATAGATAAAATTTGGTTAAGGTTTCATAAGATAATTCGCCTTTATTAATAGTATTTTGAAGTGCATTAATATTTTGCTCTAAAATTAAAGGCTTGAATTTTTCATAATGAGTTTCTGTAAAATCTGAAAGCTGATTATTTAAATGTTTCCAAATTGATGCTTTTGTTAAAAATTTTGAATCTAATACTTTAAACTCAATACTGTCTTTTACAGAAATAGCACTAAGATCAGAATCTTGATCTTCTATTTTCACTGTTCTTTCTACATTAATACAGGAAAAGGTGCAACAAATAATTACAAGGAGGGAAAGAATTTTCATAGCAGAATTAATTTTTATAAAGCTACAAAAAGCAGTCTAATTAATAAATACTTATCTTTAAGTTTAAACTATTACGCTTTTTTTTAGTCTTACTTATCTAAAATCCCAAAACAAAGATGAAAAGAATAAATTTTATAATAATCTTGTTATGTTTGATTACCTTCTACTCTTGTTCTAATGATGACAGTGAAGATACAACACCTACTACAACTCCTATAAACCAAGACTCATTATATTTTCCGCCAATTGATTCTGCCAATTGGGAAGTTATTTCTCCAAATGAATTGGGTTGGAATAGTAACAATATAATAGAGCTCATAAATTTTATAGATCTTAAATCGACTAAAGCTTTTATCATTTTAAAAGATGGAAAAATTGCTTTAGAATGGTACGGCAATGGAGAAGACATAAATTCTAATCTACAATGGAATTCTGCTGGAAAAACATTGAATTCTTATATGATAGGTATTGCTCAAGATGAAGGTATTTTAAACATCAATGAACCTTCAAAAAACTATTTGGGTAATAATTGGTCAACTTTAACTAACATGCAAGAAGAAAGTATTACAGTTAAGCATCACATAACGATGACTACTGGTTTAGATTTTAATGTTCAAGACGAGACTTGTTATGATCCAAATTGTCTAGATTATTTAAACCCTCCTGGAAGTTTCTGGTATTATCACAATGCTCCTTATACGTTGACTCAAAACATCGTTGAAGGTGCTCTAAATTCTAGTTTTAATCAATATTTTAATGATAAACTAAGAGATAAAATTGGCATGCAAGGCACTTGGATTTCTTTTGGATATTTTAATATATACTATAGTAATGCAAGAAGTATGGCGCGGTTTGGTTTATTAAACCTTAATAAAGGTGTATGGGAAACAACACCTATAATACGAAGCGAAAATTATTTTAATGAAATGACAAATACATCGCAAACTCACAACAAATCGTATGGTTACTTATGGTGGTTAAATGGAAAAGAAAGTTTTAGAGCACCTGGTTCTACTTTAGAATTTCCTTCTTTATTAATTCCAAATGCTCCAGATGATACGATAGCGGCTTTGGGTAGAGACGATCAAAAACTATATGTTATTCCTAGTAAAAATATGGTAGTGGTAAGATTAGGAGATAATACAGGAACTCCTGTATTAGGACCTAGTAGTTTTGATAACAAACTTTGGGAAAAAATTAATTTAGTAATTAACTAAATAAGAAAAGCAGTATTCAAATTCATGAGATTCCTGCTCCCGAAACTTCGGGACGAGAAGAATTCTACTTAAAAAACGAATCTACGAACTCATATTTATTAAATACCTGAAGGTCTTCAATGCCTTCTCCAACTCCAATATATTTTACAGGTATTTGAAACTGATCACTAATACCAATTACGACACCTCCTTTAGCGGTACCATCTAATTTAGTTACTGCTAAAGAAGTAACTTCCGTTGCTGCTGTAAATTGTTTTGCTTGTTCAAAAGCATTTTGGCCTGTAGAACCATCTAAAACCAATAAAACATCATGAGGCGCATCTCCTATTACTTTTTGCATGACACGTTTTACTTTAGTTAACTCATTCATTAAATTAACTTTGTTATGTAAACGTCCAGCTGTATCTATAATTATAACATCAGCATTTTGAGAAACACCAGATTCTAAAGCATCAAATGCTACAGATGCTGGGTCACTTCCCATCTCTTGCTTTACAATTGGCACATCTACTCTTTCTGCCCATACTTGTAATTGTTCTATTGCTGCTGCTCTAAAAGTATCAGCTGCTCCTAAAACAACATTTAAACCTTGTTTCTTGAATTGGTATGCTAACTTACCAATGGTTGTCGTTTTACCAACACCATTTACTCCTACAACCATTAAAACATAAGGTTTCTTATTTACAGGAATAGTATATTCTGTATCTTCTCCAGAATTAGTTTCAGAAAGTAAACCAGCTATTTCTTCTCTAAGAATTTTATTAAGCTCGTCGGTTCCTAAGTATTTATCTTTAGCAACTCGTTGTTCAATACGTCCAATTATTTTAAGAGTCGTATCAACACCTACATCACTAGAGACTAATATTTCCTCGAGATTATCTAAAACCTCATCATCAACTTTAGATTTCCCTGCTACTGCCTTACTTAATTTTCCGAAAAAAGAAGATTTAGATTTTTCTAATCCTTTATCTAAGGTTTCTTTTTTTTCTGAAGAGAATATTTTTTTAAAAAAGCTCATGTGTTACTTGAGTATATTAATTGATGAATTTTGTATTAATTTACTATTTAACTAATAGCAATAGTTGAACCTTTTTTTCATGTCTGAAAAATTGTCATAAAAAACAGTGTAAAGAAACGCAATATTATATAAAAACAAAAGCCGCTTTCGTAAGAAAGCAGCTTTGAATATTTTGTAAAAAAGATCCCGCTATAAAAGCGGGATTAATTCTATCACGTATTTTAAAAAAAAATACTATTTCATTAACTTACTTCTTATTTAAGAAGTCGTTCACTAAACCTGGTTCCATAATAGACTCAACAAACATGTAAGCTCCTGTTTTTGGAGACTTTACCATTTTAATTGCTTTTGATAATCTTTTAGATCCAGTTTGTAACGATGCGACTGATTTCTTTGCCATGACTTATTTTTTTATCTATTATTTTCAAAATTCCGATAAACTAATCGGGTGAAAATTTGATTATTTTATCTCTTTGTGTACTGTCATTTTCTTCAAGATTGGATTAAATTTCTTTATTTCCATTCTATCCGGAGTGTTTTTCTTGTTCTTAGTAGTAATGTAACGAGAAGTACCTGCTTCTCCTGTAGCTTTATGCTCTGTACATTCTAATATTACTTGAACTCTGTTGCCTCTTTTTGCCATTTTATTATTTCTTTAAGCGTACAGCTATTATTTTATAAATCCTTTAGCTTTTGCGTTTTTTAATGCAGCAGAAATTCCTATTTTATTTATAGTTTTTAATGCTGATGTCGATACTTTCAAAGTTACCCACTTATCCTCTTCAGGTATAAAAAAACGTTTTTTAATTAAGTTAGCATTAAATTTACGCTTCGTTTTATTCATTGCGTGAGACACGTTGTTTCCAACCATAGCCTTCTTTCCTGTAAGTTCACAAACTCTAGACATTACTTCTAACTTTATAATTTGTTATTAAAAATCGAGGTGCAAATATACATAATATTTATATTATGACAAGCCGAAATTTTATTAATTTTTAAAAATTTCTTTTTGCAGAAGTTCTAGCGCTTTATTTACGGTTTTATTTATAACTCTTGTACGGTGATTTCCCATCGTAAATCGCTCTGAAAACACTTTGTTTTTTGTAGCCAAAGCAATAAAAACAGTACCCACTTCTTCTTTTCCTTCTCCTTTAGTAGGACCTGCATGTCCTGTAGTTGCTATTCCTATATCTGAATTAAATAATTCACTTACTTTAACAGCCATAGATTCTGCGATTCTATTACTTACAACACTATGTTTTTTTATGTCTTCATTAAGAACGCCTAAAACATCTATTTTAGATTGTGTTGCATAAGTCACTGTTGATCCTTTAAAATAATTAGAGGCTCCAGGATTTGCAGTAAATCGCTCTGTTAGTTTTCCACCAGTGCAACTCTCTGCAATAGCTAATGTTAACCCAGCATCTGTTAATTTATTTGCTATAATTTGTTCTAAAGAATGTTCTTCTTCTTCAAATCCAACAAAAACATCTTCAACTTGTGGTAAAAGCAATTGTATTTGACGTTCTACTTCATTTTTGATTAAGTTTTCATCAAAACCTTTAGCAGAAAGCCGCATACGAACCCTTCCTAAACTTGGTAAATAGGCCAACTTTATATAATCTGGCAAGGCATCTTCCCATTTTTCTATACGCTCAGAAAGCGAGCTTTCCCCTAAACCATAAGTCAATAATGTACGATGCAAAATATAAGGACGCTTATACTTTTCTGCGAGTTTGGAGAGCACCTTAGTCTCTATTAAAGATTTCATTTCATAAGGCACACCAGGAAGAGAAATAAAAGTTTTATCTCCTTTTTCGAACCACATTCCTGGAGCTGTACCAAAATTATTCATTAGAACTTGTGATTTTGAAGGCACCAATGCTTGTTTTCTATTTAAATCAGAAATTGGAGATGTAGATATATAGGTTTTAAATAAATGTTCAACATGTTTTAAAACCGCATCATTTTGAACTAACTCATCATTAAAATACTCTGCTATAGTATGCTTTGTAATATCATCTTTAGTTGGTCCTAAACCACCAGTAATAATAATAACATCAGCGTTTTTTTCTGCGGAAGCAAACGCTTTTAAAATATGCGTTTTATCATCTTGAACTGAGGTAATTTGATATACAGAAATTCCAATACTATTTAATGCTTTTCCAATAAAAGCAGAATTAGTATCTACTATTTGACCAATGAGAATTTCATCGCCAATAGTAATTATTTCGGCATACATTAAAGGCTAAAATCTGAGGTAATCTCTGTCGAGGCTCTTTCTATGGCTGCTAATACTAAAACTAGCTTATCTGAGACATCTTCATCTACCTTTTCAAATCGTCCCCAATCTTGTATTTCGATTAGATCTTCTAGTATACCGAGCTCGAACATATCAACCGTAGGCTTCATTTTATGAGCAGTTTGATAGGTTTGCAAATAATTTTTGCTGTTTACAGCTTCTTCAAGAATTTTTGCATCAGCAGGTACTTCTTCTAAAAAAGTTTGAGCTAACGCTAGTATAAAATCTTGATCATTGTCGGCCAATTCTCTTAGCCTGTGTAATTTGTAATGTTGTTCCATTTATTTTACTGTTATCGAAAATAGTTGCTTATCTTCTATGTAACCAACTAACTTATCGTTAGCAATTACCTTGCCAACACCTGCTGGTGTTCCTGTAAATATAACATCTCCTATCTTTAAAGTGAAATATTTTGAGATATATTCTATAATTTCATCAATTTTCCATAGCATATGGCTGGTATTCCCCTTTTGTACAATTGTATTATTTTTCTCTAATGAAAACTGAATACCATTAACATCTTTAAACGTTTCTTTAGGCAACCAACTTCCAATTACTGCACTACCATCAAAAGCTTTGGCCTTTTCCCAAGGCAAACCTTTAGCTTTTGCTTGAGATTGTACATCTCTAGCTGTAAAATCAATTCCTAAACCTATTTCAGCATAATATTTATGAGAAAATTTACGATCTATATGTTTTCCTACCCTGTTAATTTTTACCAATATTTCTACTTCATGATGAACATCATTAGAAAATTCTGGGATAAAAAAGGGTTGCTTTTTTAATAATATTGCCGTGTCTGGTTTTAGAAATATAATAGGATCTGTTGGTTTTTCATTTTCCAACTCTTTTATATGCTCTGTGTAGTTACGACCTATGCAGATTAGTTTCATTTTTTTTAAGAATATAGAATAAAGATCATTTCACTATTAAAAAAAAGATCTTTACTATTATTTAGTATCGATAGAACTAATTATTAATATTAAGTTTTAGAAAAAAGATTAAATTTTAAGTCTTTCCTAATATCTAACTCAATTTATTATTAAACGCTCTTAATTTAATTGCCGTTAATACTTTTTTTGTGTATCGTGGAAAATCTGCATTTAATAGCCACCCAAAATAACCTGGTTCTTTTTCTAACACTTCTAATACTTTCTTCCCTTTATGTTTCCCGAATGAAAAACATTCTTCTCCTTCTTTATTGTAATTTATAAAACCAGCAAAATCTGCAAATTTTTTGCGCGAACTAAATTCAGCTAAAAACTTAGTATCATTTTCAACTTCATCGTAACGCTCTATTTGAGCCATTAGAACTTCATATGTTGCGTTTGTATCGGCTTCAGCTGTATGTGCGTTTTCTAAGCTTTTACCACAATAGAATTTGTAAGCTGCACCTAAAGTACGTTGTTCCATTTTGTGAAAAATAGTTTGCACATCTACAGATAAGCGGTTTTTCATATCAAAATCTAATTCAACACGCAGCATTTCTTCAGCTAATAAAGGAATATCGAAACGATTAGAGTTAAATCCTCCTAAATCAGAATCCTTAATCATCGTATTTATCTCTTTAGAGAGCTCTTTAAATGTAGGTTCATTCGCAACACGTTCGTCTGTTACGCCATGTATTAAAGAGACCTCTTCAGGAATTGGCATTTCAGGATTCACCAACCATGTTTTACTTTCTTTATTTCCATTTGGAAAAACTTTAAGTATTGATATTTCTACTATTCGATCTTTAGAAATATTGATTCCTGTAGTTTCTAGATCAAAAAAGCAAATGGGTCTGTTAAGATTTAATGTCATTTATAATTTATTAGTATTATCTATTATATGCTTTTACTTACGTTTTTTAATGAAATTTAGCTCTAAAAATATTGCATAGTATTCAAAAAAAAACGTTTACCCTTAAAATATTTCTGTTCGTCTAAAAATTTTTAAAAGAACGGCAAGCATTTAAAATAATGGTATGATTAATGCAGTTTAATTTCAAAATTAAAACTTAAATATGAAATATATAACTACTTGCATTATTTTCTTTTTTATAATATTAAATTCTTTTGCCCAAAACAAGCAATCAAACATAACTATTAAAGAAAAAAAAATAGGCAAGCGTGTTGAGCTTTATGCTCTTAATATGACGGATCAAAGTTATAACGCGACTTTAAATATTCATACTCAAGACTACAAAAGAGGTGATGAAGCACCAATTACTAAAATCATCCCTCCTCACGGAGCAATTAAAATGATAGCAATGACACAATTAGTAGATACTCCTGGTATTTATAGCTATGATTTAATTGTTGCAGAAATAGGTTATGAAATTGCATTAAAAGGCACTAAAAAGTATAATAAAAAGATTAATACTGCTTTAAAAAATAAAAGCATTACTATTTACACAAAACCTAATTGTAATTTATGTAGTGACACCAAACAGTTTTTAAAACGCAATAGAGTATTATTTAAAGAACGAAGTGTGATAAAAGACTCTGTGGGTTTAAAACAAATTATCACAGATTATGATGTTCATACTTCTTATTTACCAATTTTAAAGATTCAAGACTCTGTATATTCTAAAATAAAAAGTGAACGCGACTTAGTTTATGCGCTAAATAATCATATGTAAACCATTTAATTCTAACCTAAAAGTTAACATCGATTTTAAACATTTAGCGTACAAATGGCAAAAGGCTCTAATTTAATTAGAGCCTTTGCTTTGTTTTATTTTGTAGTAATACTATTTAAATCTCTCTTTTAGAATCCCAAGCTTCTAAATAGTCTTTTACTGCTTTTACAAATTGACCTCCTAACGCGCCATTTACAACACGATGATCGTATGAGTGCGACAAGAACATCTTATAACGAATTCCTATAAAATCGCCGTCTGGAGTTTCTATAACTGCTGGAACTTTACGAATAGCTCCCAAAGCCAATATTCCAACTTGAGGTTGATTAATAATTGGGGTTCCCATTATACTTCCAAATGTCCCTACGTTAGTTACAGTATATGTTCCTCCTTGAATATCGTCTGGCTTTAGTTTGTTTTCTCTTGCTCTTTTAGCCAAATCATTAACTTGCTTAGTCATTCCAACTAAATTAAGCTGATCTGCATTTTTAATTACAGGAACTATTAAATTCCCATCGGGTAAGGCAGCTGCCATTCCTAAGTTTATATTTTTCTTCTTAATAATTTTATCGTCTTGAAGAGAAATATTCATCATAGGATAATCTCGTAACGCTTTTGCAATAGCTTCCATAAATATTGGAGTAAACGTTAAGTTCTCTCCCTCTCTTTTTGCAAATCCATCCTTCACCTTCTTTCTCCAATTCCATATATTGGTTACATCTGCTTCTATAAAACTTTGTACATGAGCACTTTTTTGAACAGATTCAACCATGTGATGCGCAATTAACTTGCCCATTCTAGTCATTTCAATGATTTCATCACCACCACTAACCACTACTGGAGCCGCTTGTTTTTTAGGTTGAGCAGCTACGGAAGTATTATTAGCTGCAGGAACTGCATTTGTTTGCGCACCTCTAGTCTTTAAATACGATTGCATATCTGCCTTCGTAAGGCGACCATTTTTACCAGTTCCAGGAATAGCATCTAACTCTATTTGAGCAATACCTTCTGCTTTAGCTATGTTTTTCACTAATGGAGAATAAAAACGATCTCCATCATTAGATATCGATGCCGTAGTTTCTTTAGCAACTTCTACCGTTTTAGAAACTGCTTGAACTGCAGGAGTCGAAGTTTCTACTACTTTAGGAGTTTCTGATGCCGCTGAAGCTTCACCTTCAGTTTCTATTACAGCTATTGTTTGTCCTACTTGTACAACATCATCAACATTAAATAGTAATTCTACCAATACGCCATCTACTTCACTAGGCACTTCACTATCAACCTTATCTGTAGCAATTTCTAATACGGCTTCATCAGCCTCAATAGTATCTCCAACTTCTTTTAACCATGATGTGATTGTTGCTTCTGCAACACTCTCTCCCATTTTGGGTAATTTAAGCTCAAACTTTGCCATATTAATAATTTAAGAGTGGTTTTTATATTCTGCTTTGCAAAATTAGCAAAAAATAGTCAATTTATTTAAATATTGTATATTAAATTTAATCTATTCATCTAAAAAAATGATTTTTAAAAAGTTATAATCTCTCCTTTATTTTTTGATGAATTACTTCCGATGATAAAATTAGAGTTTTTTGGAAGAATTTTAAATGTTGTGCCCTTATTTTTTTCTGATGTTGATATTATAGCTATAATTCTTTTAAAGGACAAGTAATTAGCATCTAAAATATATTCTGTTTTTTGTTTTAATACTGAAACCTCTTCAACAGCTTTAATGGTTTCTATTTTTTGTCTCAAACCCGGATACTCTTTATTTGAAACTAAAATAAAGTTAACAGGATGTTCTGTTTTTTCTAAATTATCGTTCTTAAATACCTTTGCTCCTTGAATCCCCAGATACATTAAGGTATCAAAAAACAAGTTTTGTTTAAAATGTTTTTTATAGAAAATTTGCATGGCGCCATAAAAACGTTTGGCATAAGTAGCATCTTTAAGCGTACTTTCCCCTTTATAGTGTATTGCAGTAGATGTGCCAACATAATAATTTTGAAAGCCACTTTTTTCAATTTTAAATGATAAATCGATATCTTCTCCATACATGAAATAATCTTCATCAAAACCATTTACTTTATCATAAACTGCTTTTTTTAACAACATAAAAGCGCCTACAAAAATAGAGACTTTCCCAATTGCATTTTCATTTAGAGCATTTGCATAATAGTTTTTAGTATTTCCCATTGCTTTTTGAATTGCAATTTTAGGAATAGGAACATTTCGTTTACTCTCTGGTAAATATGAACCTTTACCATCTATAAGTTTACAACCAATAATCCCTAAATTTTCTTTTTTATTGGCAAAATCTAAAAGCATTTCGAAAGTATCTTCTGCGACAACTGTATCTGGATTTAAAATACAAACGTAATGGCCTTTTGCTTGAGCAACTCCAATATTATTTCCTTTGGAAAACCCATAATTCTCACTGTTTTCTATTAATTTAACTTTAGGAAATTTTTGACGCACCATTTCACAGCTATTGTCTTGAGATAGATTGTCTACTACAATAACTTCCGATTCTATATTTTTAATTGCAGCTTCTACACTTTGTAGACATAGCTCTAAAAAGTACGGTACTTTATAGTTTAATATGATAATAGATAATTTCAAAAATAGTTTACAATTTTAAAGAAGATTCAAATGGAATTCTATTTATAATACTTCTGCCTAGTGTAATTTCATCTGCATATTCTAACTCATCCCCTACCGAAATTCCACGAGCAATAGTAGAAGTTTGTACTTTATAACCTTGAATTTGTTTAAAAATATAGAAATTCGTGGTATCCCCTTCCATAGTAGAACTTAAAGCAAATATGAGTTCTTTTACTTTACCTTCTTTTACTTTTTCAACAAGAGTCGTAACATTTAAATCATGAGGTCCAATACCATCCATTGGTGAAATTTTCCCTCCTAAAACATGATATAATCCTTTGTGAGAAGCGGTGTTTTCAATAGCCATTACATCTCTAACATCTTCAACTACACAAATAACGTCTTCTTTTCTATTGGGATTACTACATATTTCGCACAACTCTAAATCGCTAATATTATGACATGATTTACAAAACTTAATAGCTTCTCGCATAGTTTTTAATGCATCAGAAAGCCCTACTGTTTGTTCTTTAGGTTGTTTTAATAAATGTAAGACTAAACGTAAAGCGGTTCGCCTACCAATTCCAGGTAATTGCGATACTTCGTTTACTGCTCGCTCTAAAAGTTTTGAAGAAAATTCCATTATTGCGAATTTAATATTTATTATCAACTTGTTTGATAATCTCTTAAAGTAATTCGTATTTTGCTATCTAGAAACAATTACACATGACGGCTACACAAATACTGCTTTTAATTGCTGCCTATTTTGGCGTACTTATTTTAATCTCCTATTTTACTGGAAAAGAAGATTCTAATGCTTCTTTTTTTAGTGGTGAAAAAAGCTCCCCGTGGTACGTCGTCGCTTTTGGAATGGTAGGCGCTTCTTTATCTGGAGTTACTTTTATTTCTGTTCCAGGATGGGTCGAAGGTGCCAAATTCGGGTATATGCAAGTTGTTTTTGGGTATTTGGTTGGGTATTTTGTTATTGCCTATGTTTTAATGCCTATCTATTATAGATTAAATGTCACCTCCATATATCAATATCTTGAAAACCGTTTTGGTGTCGTGAGTTATAAAACTGGTGCTTTTTTCTTTTTTATATCTCGTATTTTAGGCGCTTCTTTTCGTCTTTACTTAGTTGCCATAGTATTACAAAAATTTGTCTTTAATGATTTAGGTGTTCCATTTTTTGTAACCGTTGTGTTGTCTATTCTGCTTATATGGCTATATACATTTAGAGGCGGAATAAAAACTATTGTTTGGACTGATACCTTGCAAACCTTGTTTATGCTTATTGCAGTATTTGTTGCTATAATTTTAATTACGAACAAGTTAGATTGGAGTGTTTCTGAATTTCTAGCCTCAAACGAGTTAACTAATTATAATAAAATATTTTTCACAGATTCTTTTTTAGATAAAGGCCACTTTATAAAATCATTTCTAGGAGGACTCTTTATAGCTATTTGCATGACTGGGTTAGACCAGGATATGATGCAGAAAAACCTAACATGTAAAACATTAAAAGATGCTCAAAAAAACATGGTAACTTTTAGTATTGTATTGGTTGCCGTTAATTTTGTTTTCCTTTTGTTAGGTGCTCTTTTATACATTTATGCAGAAAAATATAATATTACAATTCCTCTTTTAGATGGAAAAGTAAAAACAGATTTACTATTTCCTGAAATAGCACTTAATGGTGGTTTAAGTATAAGCTTAGCTATTGTTTTTCTTCTAGGCTTAATTGCTGCGGCTTATAGTAGTGCAGATTCGGCATTAACTTCGCTCACCACTTCTTTTTGTATCGATTTTTTAGGTATCGAAAAACGTCCTGTAGAAGAGCAAAAAGGGTTACGAAAAAAGACTCATATTTTTATGAGTATAGTTTTAGTAATTGTTATTGTTATTTTTAAATACATACTAGACAGTAGTGTTATTGACAATTTACTCAAAGTAGCTGGTTACACATATGGGCCTTTACTTGGTTTATTTGCCTTTGGAATTATTACAAAACGCAAAATCCAAGATAAGTACTCTTGGATTGTAGCTCTAGTTGCTGTTACCGCCTCTTATCTTATAGGAACTATCCCTAAAGAAAGTATTGGCGGCTACGTTATTGGCTATGAATTATTAATAATTAATGGATTTCTAACCTTTTTAGGATTGTTACTCATTTCTAGTAAAACACAAAAACCTGAAGAATTAAATGGAGCTTTATATTAATTTTATGAAGACACCTCTATCTATACTTACCAATAAATCTAATATTGATTAGTTCCTAGTAAAACTAATGTACAGGCGACTTCATAATCTATGCTGTGCTCTTTTAAGATGCTATATAATTCAGGATTTTCTGTTCCTGGATTAAAAATAACGCGTTTGGGCTTTAATGAAACGATATAATCATAGTACTCTTTTTGTCGTTGCGGATTAAGATATAAAGTTACAGTATTTAAATCTTCATATTGTTTTAGTTCAGTATCAATTACAACGTTTTCTACTGTACCTTCTCTTAATCCAAAAGCAACAGTATCATGCTTATACTTTGTTAATCTATGTATAGCTTTATTAGAATAACGCTCTGGTTTTAATGAGGCTCCAATTACTAGTGTTTTTTTATTCATTATGTTAAATATTATTAAAATTTGTAACAATTTATAACTATGCGCGTCTTAAAAAGAGAGATAAGATACAAAATTAAAGATAAGATAACATTTAATAGAGAAACATATTATAGTTAATGGTTAGTGTTAATGTAGACCTATTAAATTAAGAAAATCCAAGGCAGACATGTCTTGGGTTTTCATTATGTTATTTTACTAAAAAAATAAACACGCAATGTTAAAAAAAGGTTAAGTGTTTTATTATCAGAACAATAAAAACAAAACCATACGTTAATATAATAAACTGCTTAAACGAAAATTATTTGAATTAGTCTTCTACTATAAAAGTCGTAAAAAGTTATGTTTATAAAAGAAAAACCGAAACAATGTTTCGGTTTTTCTGCTTTCCATACTAAAATATTTTTATATGTTAAAAAAATATAAAACACTGAATATCAAAACTAAACAGTCTTTTCTTTCGTAAATTATGTAATATAAAACACTTCTCACATTAATTAATTTAAAGATTAAAACAATGAAAAAAAATATTTTTTTTAAACTACTTGTATTAGTAGGAGTATTGAGCTTTACAGGGTGTCAAACAGAAGACACAGAAACGACAATAACCACTGAAGAATTTAGTATCGAAGATTCAGAAAATATCATTTCTGAAAAAATACTTAATAAACTTAAAGACTTTTATTTAAACCATAATTACATCAAAAAAGTAACCCAAACTTATCCAGATGGCACTAGTTCTAATATGTATGAAGTTGAAGGAGACATTATGATGTCTGAAAAGCAAATTATGAATTTAGATATTGGTGGTGGCATCACTACACGTCAATATCAAACAAACAATTTAGTGAATCAGGGCATGCGAATTCGGGTTCTTGGTTGGACAGGTAGTGGATTAGCACTTAATAGTAATGCCAAAACGGCTTTAAATCGAGCTGTTCGTAATTTTAGGAACTTAGGCATTACATTTTCATTATCGTTTGGAACCAATCAAAATAATGCAGATATTATAATTTATGATAACTCTAATGCTAGACCAGGTGCATCTGGTGGTAAAGCAGGATTCCCGCACAACGGAAGACCTCATAAATGGATTGAAATCTTTGGTTTAGGTACCAACGAACGTATTAATGAGCATGTAATAAGTCATGAAATTGGGCATGCAATTGGTTTACGACATTCGGATTGGTGGACTAGAGAGAGTTGTCCTACAGGTCAGCAAGGTAACGAAGGAACAGGATGGCAAGGCGCTATACATATTCCTGGAACGCCTACTGGTGTTGATCCCACATCCACAATGAGAGCTTGTTTTGATAATAGTGTAACTGGTGAATTTAATCGAAACGACATTATCGCATTAGAGTTCTTATATCCATAATAAAAAACCTCTAATAACATATTAAAGAAAAGCCGAAACAATGTTTCGGCTTTTCTGTTTTTATTTAAGTAGTTGAAAATAAAATTATACGCAACGCTTTTTTTTTAATCTTACTCAGATAAAGATTCCTTTTTTCAAAGGAATTTATTACCACTTAATAATAGCGCTTCCCCAAGTAAATCCACTACCAAAAGCAGCTAAAACAACAGTATCTCCTTCTTTTATTTTTCCTTGTTCCCATGCTTCAGTTAAAGCAATTGGAATAGATGCAGCAGTCGTGTTTCCGTAATTTTGAATATTATTAAAAACCTGACTGTCTTCTAACTTAAATTTTTTCTGTATAAACTGTGAGATACGCAAGTTTGCTTGATGGGGGATTAACATGTCTATATCATCAACTTCTAATTTATTAGCTATTAAACCTTCCATTATAACTTCACTAAAACGCACTACTGCATTTTTAAAAACAAACTGACCATTCATATATGGGTAATAACTTTCATCATTTGGGTCATTATCAGCTATAATATCACTAACCCATCGTTTCCCCATACCTGGAGCTACTAGAGATAATTCTTCAGCATGCTCACCTTCAGAGTGCAAATGCGTAGATAGAATCCCTTTAGAAGGATCTTCTTCTCTAGTTAAAATTGCAGCTCCTGCTCCATCTCCAAAAATTACAGAAACACCACGTCCTCTGGTGGTTTTATCCAAACCGTGAGAATGTAATTCAGATCCTATTACTAAAACGTTCTTATACATTCCTGTTTTAATAAACTGATCTGCAACAGATATTCCATAAATAAAACCAGAACATTGGTTTCTAATATCTATGGCACCAACGGTCTTAATATCTAAAGCTTTTTGAACTTGTACACCAGGACCAGGAAAATACATGTCTGGACTTAAAGTAGCAAATACAATAAAATCGATATCATCTTTATCTATACCAGCACGTTCTATAGCTTTTTTAGCTGCTTTTACTCCCATTGTAGAAGTGGTATCACCAGAATCTTTTACCCAACGTCTTTCTCTTATACCGGTACGTTCTTGAATCCACTCGTCATTAGTATCCATCATTGTGGATAACTCCTCGTTGGTAACTACATTTTCAGGAACATAATGTCCCAACCCTATTATCTTTGAATTATACATAACACTTTATTTCGCTACTCTTGGCGGTTAATTTTAGTGGCGCAATTTACTTATTTCAGTATTAGAATTCTGTTGAATATAACTTATTAATTATGCATGCATAGTAATCTGTTTTTTGTAAACTTCTTAATACAAACTATTAAACTTTAAAGCTCATTAACCTACAATACTGAATTTCAACAACTAAATATCAAAAAATAATTAAATTCAAAAATTAATTCGTGTCACTTTGTCACTTTTACTCAATTGGCATTTTTGTTGACTATTGTGTAAAAAGAAAGTTCAATTAAATTACAAACAGTTTCCCACTTTCGTGGGAATATTTAATAAATTATAATATGGCAACAGGAAATATTAATGTTTCAGTAGAAAACATTTTCCCACTAATTAAAAAATTTCTATACAGTGATCACGAAATTTTTCTACGTGAACTTATTAGTAATGGTACAGATGCAACTCTTAAACTAGGACACTTAACAAATATAGGTGAATCTAAATCTGAATTGGGTAGCCCAATTATCGAAGTGAAAATTGATAAAGAAGGCAAGAAACTGCATATTATAGATCAAGGTTTAGGAATGACTGCAGATGAAGTTGAAAAATACATTAACCAAGTAGCATTCTCTGGAGCTGAAGAGTTCTTAGATAAGTATAAAGATTCTGCTAAAGATTCTGGTATTATCGGTCACTTTGGTTTAGGGTTCTATTCTGCATTTATGGTTGCAGAAAAAGTAGAGATTCTTACAAAATCTCATAAAGATGAACCAGCTGCTCATTGGACTTGTGATGGTTCTCCAGAATTTACTTTAGAAGAAAGCGATAGAACAGAAAGAGGAACAGAAATCATTCTTCATATAGCTGAAGATTCTTTAGAGTTTTTAGAAGAAACTAGAATTAGTAGTTTACTAGCTAAGTATAATAAATTTATGCCTATTCCAATTAAATTTGGAACTAAGGAAATAAACGATCCTGAACATAAACCAGAAATAACTAAAGATAAAGACGGCAAGGAAACAACTGAACCTCATCGCAAAATAACGGTAGATAATATTATTAATAACCCTGTTCCTGCTTGGACAAAACAACCTGCAGATTTAAAAGACGAGGATTATAAAGGGTTTTACCGTGAATTATACCCAACTCAATTTGAGGAGCCTCTATTTAATATTCATTTAAATGTTGATTATCCATTTAATCTAACTGGTATTCTTTATTTCCCAAAGATGACCAATGATATGAATGCTCAAAAGGATAAAATTCAACTGTACCAAAACCAAGTTTTTGTTACCGATAATGTTGAAGGTATTGTTCCTGAATTCCTTACCATGTTACGTGGTGTTATTGATTCTCCAGACATTCCTCTTAATGTTTCAAGATCTTACTTACAAGCTGATGGTGCAGTAAAGAAAATATCGTCTTACATTACTCGTAAAGTAGCCGATAAAATGAAATCGTTATTTAATGAGAATCGCGAAGATTTTGAAGCGAAATGGAATGATATTAAAATCGTTATAGAATACGGTATGCTATCTGAAGAAAAATTCTTTGAAAAAGCAGATGCTTTCGCTTTATATCCAACGGTAGATGGTAAGTATTACACTTACGAAGAGCTTTTCAATAAAATTAAAGCAAACCAAACGGATAAAGACGGCAAGCTTGTCATATTATATACTTCTAATAAAGAAGAGCAACACAGTTATATTGAAGCAGCGAAAACAAAAGGTTATGAAGTTTTATTATTAGACTCTCCTATTATATCGCATTTAATGCAAAAATTAGAAAGTACAAAAGAGAACATATCTTTTGCTCGTGTTGATGCCGATTCTATTGAGAAATTGATTAAAAAAGATGAAACTACTATTTCTAAGTTAGATGAAGGACAGACTAAAACTTTAGACGAATTATTAAAAGAAACAATTCCTTCTGAAAAATTCATGGTACAACTTGAGGCTTTAGATAGTAATGCTTCACCTTTTATGATTACTCAACCAGAATTTATGCGTCGTATGAAAGAAATGCAAGCTTCTGGCGGCGGCGGTATGTTTGGAATGGGAAATATGCCAGAGATGTACAACTTAGTTGTAAATACTAACAACGAATTAATTACAGAAATACTTAATACCAAAACCAAGAAAAAACAAGAACGCTTAATCTCTCAAAGTTTAGATTTAGCACGTTTATCTCATGGTTTACTTAAAGGTGAAGAATTAACAAACTTTATTAAAAGAAGTTATGAAATGATTAAGTAGGGAAGACCTGTATAATATCAAATAAACTTATTTAAACCACTTTGTTAATGCAGAGTGGTTTTTTTTGTGTTCTAAAAAATTAAATGCTTTTAGAAAAATGAATGTTGTTAATCATAAAATTTCATTTATGATTAAATTAGAGTTGTTTTTATTTAATTTGGTTAGTTTTGCACAAAACAAAATTGTATCTATTTTTAATTAACGTTATCCCATACTATATTTTTATAAAATGAACTCTTTTAACCCTATAGCTTCTCAAATTTTTAAAGGCATTTCTTTTACTGAAAGTGAATTAGAAATAATAAATAATAAATTTAAAAAAACTGTTGTAAAAAAAGGAGAAATCATTTTAGAAGCTAATGAAATTGTAACCAATCAATACTATGTACAAAGTGGTTGTTTACGTTCTTTCTTTATAGATTCTCTAGGAAGAGAACACACCTTACAATTTGCAGTAAAAGACTGGTGGGCTAGTGATTTCACTGCTTATTTTGATAAATCTAGAGCCATACTAAATATTGAATGCATACAAGATGCTATTTTATTCAAACTCACTAAAAACGACATCGATTTTTTATTTAAAAACTTTCCCAGCATAGATAGTTTTGTTAGAAAAAAACTAGAAAAAGCCTATGCTAGTTTTCAAAAAAGAACCTTAGGTAATTTAGCCAAAACGGCTAAAGAAAGGTATTTAGATTTTATTAATACCTATCCAGATATTGAACAGAATATTAAAAACTACCACATTGCATCTTACTTAGGAGTAACAAAAGAAAGCCTTAGTAGAATTAGAAAAGAAATGGTAAAAAAATAACTGTGTTATTTTTATTTATTCTAAATCCCTCTTCTTTTCCTATATATACTTACAGTTAAATATTTAACTCTCTAAAATATTTAATTTATTCAAAAAATCTATTCCATTTTTTATTGCCATAAACGATTTACTTATATACATTTGCACGAAATTTTATTTCATTTTTTTGAAATAAAGTAAATCATTCAAACTATTAATTAATAATTCAATTATGAAAAAAATTTTACTTACGTTATTAGCGTTTCAATCTTTAACTCTAGTAGCTCAAAATGTTGTTACTAATGGTAACATCGAAAGCTGGACAAATGCAACAACTTTAGATAACTGGACTTCTAATAATGATGTTTCTCAAAATACTGTTGATACAGCTGAAGGTTTATCTAGTGCCGCATTAACAATTACAAATAATGTTCTTGAACCTGAAATAGTAACTTCAATACCTTTAGTTGCTGGTCTTGAGTATAGAGTTAGCTTTAGATACAAATATCTTGATATTAACTATAGCCAAGATCATCCTATACTATTAAAAATTGTAAGAAATGGAAGTGCCACAACACTAGCATCAAGCACAGTTGCGACTAATAACCTTTGGACGGAATCTGTAAGTGCTTTTACTCCAGACCAAACAGGTGATTATAATTTAAGCCTTTCATTGGCGACTCTTGATAATAATTCTTTCCGTGTATTAATTGACGACGTTGTAGCTGAAGACAATACAACATTAGGTATTAACGATGCTGCTTTAAACTCAATAAACATGTACCCAACATTTACCAATGGTTTAGTAACTTTAGGTAATACTGAAACCATTGATAACTTAAAAACTACGGTATTTAATACTAATGGTGCTCAATTAAGAACGGTAACATTAAATGAGAACCAATTAGATTTCTCTAATCTTTCTTCTGGTTTATATTTTGTACGTATCGAAAGTGCTAAGGGTAGTATTACAAGAAAAGTAATTAGAAAATAATTTCTATAATATTATAATTCTATTTTAGAATTAAAAAAAAAGCCACTTTGCTAAATTTAGTAAAGTGGCTTTTTTTTATATAAATTAAACTTTAATATTTGTAAAACTCTCATCGATATTAATAGTTACAAACCTGATTTCGATATAAATAAAAACCGTCAAGGTTTTTTTTGCAACAAAGTAAAAAATAGCATTGAAAATAGATTTTTGATACGAAAATCACTGTTCTCGATACACTTTTCCTAATGTCACAACACCAACTGATCTGATTTCCTTATATCGAACTCTGGTTACAACGTAAATCCCAATTATTGGAGAGATTAATAATTCTACTTATTTATTTTAATCACCTTTAATAATGGGTCTTTAATATATTTTTTATCAAAATCCGTAAAAAATGAATTCTCATTAATACGGACTAGAGTATTAGTTAAACTATATTCAATTAAAGAAAACTAATCATTACCTAAAGAATTTTCTGGCAAATCAAATGGATGACGAACCCCTGTTACTCCTGGTAATTCTATCTTATACAGGTTCTTTTTAGCTGTAATAAATAAACAATCTTTGTTTACGCCTCCAAAAGTACAATTAGTCGGTTTTTCTGGAATACTAATCTTATTTATTAATACTCCTGATTTGTTAAAAATTTGAACTCCAGCTTGAGATGTTACATAAAGATTTTCTTTTGTATCTACCGTCATACCATCTGCACCAGAATTACCATCATTATCTGGATCAATTAATGTAACGAAATCAATTCCGTTAGAAATAGAGCCATCTAACGCAATATCGAACCTACGAATTACAACACTTAAAGTATTACTCACATACAATTTACTGCCATCTGGTGAAATAATAACGCCATTGGGTTTATCTAAATTATAATCAAGTAAAGCCATGATATTCCCTGTATTCGTTCTGTAATACAATCTATTAGTTAATTGCGGTAATGCATCATTAGAAAAATCTGTAAAATAAATCCCTCCTTTTTTATCTATACATAAATCATTAGGTTTATTAAATGTCATACCATCATAGGTATTCGCTAATAGTTCCAATTCATTTCCAGTTTTTGATCTTCTCTGCAATCTGTTTAATCCTCCTTCACATATAACGAATTCTTCAGCTTCGTTAAACATGAGTCCGTTTCCTTTATTTGTACCATCAAATGCTAATGAAAAAGAAGATGTGCTAATTGTATACTTAAATACTTCGCTATCAGGTAAATCAACAAAATAAATAGCATCTATGCCATCCCATACTGGACCTTCGGTAAATCGAAATTGATCATTACTAAGTTTTTCCACATTTTGAGACTGTATGCCTATAACAAAAAACACAAAGCAAATAGAAAATAAAAAAGTGGTATAGTTTAGCTTCATAATTAATTGGTTTTTAAAAATTTAAATGTAATTATTTCTGCGAATAGAATCGTACTATTCACCATTTAATTTTAAGTAACTTTGCAGCAAACAAATTTTAATGTCATTTAAAGATTTAAAACTTAGTAAACCTATTCTAAGAGCAATAGCAGAGAAAGGTTACGATACGCCTACATTAATTCAAGAACGAACAATTCCGTTGGTTTTAGATAAAAAAAATGTCATTGCCTCGGCGCAAACTGGTACAGGAAAAACTGCTGCTTTTGCCTTATCTATTTTACAGCTTTTGTTAGATAAACAAGATGCTCCAAAAAAAGGAAAAAAGATACGTGCTTTAATTGTTAGCCCAACAAGAGAACTAGCCGCTCAAATACAAGAGAATTTTCAAGTCTACGCGACCTATACGAATTTAAAAACTGCTGTTGTTTTTGGCGGAACCTCAATAGAACCACAAAAGGACGCTTTAAAAGACGGTATAGACATTTTAATTGCAACACCAGGCAGACTTCTTGATTTACACAAACAAGATGTTATTAACTTAGATTATATAGAGACTCTTGTTCTTGATGAAGCCGATTTAATGTTAGACATGGGTTTTATTGACGATATAAAGAAAATAGAACGCCTTTGTCCTAAATCGAAACAAACCTTATTGTTTTCGGCAACAATGCCTTATAAAGTTGAAGAATTAGCCAAAACCATTTTAAAAGATGCTGAACGTGTAGAAGTTACCAAACAATCTTCTACCTCTAAAAATGTTGAACAACTACTCTATTTTGTACCTAAACCTAAAAAAATTGAGCTTTGTCTTCATTTAATTAGAAATACTATAAAAAACCAACGTACTATTATTTTTAGACGTACAAAATATGGCGTGGATAAACTCGAAAAGACGTTACTTAAAAATGGTTATGAAGCCGATAGCATTCATGGAGACAAAAGCCAAAGCGATCGACAAGTTGCTTTAAATCGTTTTAAAAAAAATGAAATTAATATTTTAGTCGCGACAGATGTTGCTGCTCGTGGTATTGATATTTCAAATCTAGATACGGTAATTAATTTTGACTTGCCTAATGTTCCTGAAACTTACGTACATCGCATAGGTAGAACTGCAAGAGCAGGTTTAGCAGGAGTTGCCTATTCTTTTTGTTCAGCCGATGAAAAAGCGTATGTTATTGCTATTCAAAAATTAATAAACCTTCAGCTTGACGTTATAGAAGAGCATCCTTATCCTTTAGATCCTAAAGCAAAAAAAGAAGTACATACGTCTAAAAAAACAGGGAGTAAGCATAAAAAAGGAAGAAAAAGTGAAGCCTCTAAAAAGAAAAAGAAACGTTGGTATTAAAAGATTTTGTAGCTTTAAATTGCTTTCTACTGAAATACAACACTTTAAAAATAATAACTAATGAAATTAATTAGAAAAACGACAATCCCATTTCTCTCTTTAATTTTAATCTCTTTATACGCCTGTAAACCTATAAAAACGGCTCTAGAATTAAATAATAAAAAATATTCTAAAATTGTTAATCAGCAAAATACGCCTATAAACACAGAAGGACTCTATGTTTTAAAAGATACAATAACTAATAGTGATCATAAAAATGAAATAATAACAGATTTTATTAAACTTAACAGTAACAAAACAGTTCAATTTTCTTCTCAACACAATAACACTATTAATAAAGAAAAAATTAGTAATGAAAATATTACAACTTGGTTAAACGATTATGCATCTAGTTTTTATTACACTAAAAAAAACTCAAAACTAGTTGTGGAACATTACATAGCCAATCCCAATAGAACATCTTGGTATGCATTAGATGGACCAGCTAGTGCCCCTTTAAAATTTAAAATTGCTTTTAAAATTAGTGGTGATACCATAATAAAAAATAAGAAAAAGTACATTTTAGATAAAACGTTAACTCGTAATCATAAAAATGTAACTGTAGATTTTCTTACGCTTAATAAATAGGAGGCCTTTCTTAATAGTGTTCTATGCATGAAAAAGCGTATTTTAGTACTTATAAATTAAAATACACTTGCTTAATGAAAAATTGGTTCGCTCTTATTACTTTAATAACTGTTTTTGCATGCAAAAATGATGTTAAACAAGATAATACCTCAACAATTACTACTCCTACAAAAAACGAAGCCTTTAATACATTACTAGATAATTATTATGAAGACGGTTTAAAACTAAACCCTTTAAATGCAACTTCTGCAGGAGATAATCGTTACAATAACTTATTGCCAAATGCATTAACAGCAAATTATGTTGTAAAGAAAAAAGAGTATTATACTAATTATAAAACTAAAGCAAATGCTTTTAAAACGGAATCTTTATCTAAAAGTGAGCAGTTAAGTAAAGCTATTCTCATTTGGGATTGTAATATTAATCTTGAAGGCTTTAATTATAGAGAAGATTTAACTCCAATTAATCAAATGTGGACACAACAACTTATTGTTGGAACACTTGCTAGCGGAGCCAGTTCCCAGCCCTTTAAAACAGTTAAAGACTATAACAATTGGTTAGAACGTGTCGATCATTATTTAGAGTGGATGACTTCAGCTGAAGAAAAAATGAAAGAAGGAATTAAGACAGGTCATGTTTTACCTAAATCATTAATTAAAAAAGTGATTCCTCAATTAACAGCACTTGCAAAGTCAGATTTAGAAACTCATTTATTTTACCAACCTATAAAGACTATTCCTGAAAGTTTTTCAGCAAAAGAAAAAGAGCAGCTTACTAAAGCGTATTCTACGATGGTAAAAGACAAAGTCATTCCTGCGTATTCTAAACTGGCAAAATTTATGAATGGCGACTATTTAAAAGCTGGAAGAAAAAGTAGTGGTATCTCAGATATACCAAACGGTGAAGGGTATTACAATCACCAAATTAAATTATATACCACTACAAACATGACTGCTAATGAAATCCATGAACTAGGTGTTAAAGAAGTCGCGCGTATTTTATCTGAAATGGAAAAAGTAAAAACCGAAGTCGGTTTTAAAGGAGATATTAAAGACTTTTTTAATGATGTAAGAGAAAACAAAAAATTGATGCCGTATAAGACTCCTAAAGAAATAATAGATCATTTTAATGCGATTCATGAAACTATGAAGCCTCAAATTGAAAAATTATTTGATAACAAACCTAAAACACCTTTCGAAGTTAGACAAACCGAAAAATTTAGAGAAGCTTCGGCGAGTGCAGAGTACAATCCTGGTTCTTTAGATGGTACGCGTCCAGGGATATTTTACACACCAATTCCTGATGCCACAACATACAATGTGTTTAGTGATGAAGCTTTATTTTTACATGAAGCCATTCCTGGACATCATTATCAAATTTCATTAACTCAAGAAAATGAAGAACTTCCTAAATTTAGAAAAACACTTTGGTATAGTGCTTATGGAGAAGGTTGGGCATTATACACCGAATCTTTAGGGAAAGAATTGGGCTTATATACAGATCCATACCAATATTTTGGTATGTTAGGTATGGAAATGCACCGCGCTATTCGTTTAGTTGTCGATACAGGAATGCATACTAAAGGATGGTCTCGCGAAAAAGCAATTCAATATTCTTTAGACCATGAAGCAGAAAGTGAGGCCAGTATAATTTCTGAAATTGAACGTTATATGGCAAACCCTGGACAAGCCTTATCTTATAAAATTGGGCAATTAAAAATTCGAGAATTACGAGCTAAAGCCGAAACACAATTGGGCGATAAATTTAATATTGGTAAATTTCACAATGAAGTATTAGAAACCGGATGTGTTCCTTTGGCTTTGTTAGAAACTAAAATTGACCATTGGATAACGGCTTCTAAATAAATCTTGGCATGAAATATGTTTTTAAAGTAAAGACGAATACCATTTAGAATTAAATAAATAACCTATGAAGATCAAAAACTTACTTGCTATTATCACCTTATGCTTTGTGAATATTAGTATTGGGCAAACAAAAATAGTAGATACCGAAACCAAAGACCCCATATCTTATGCAACCATATCTTTTGGTAACGGGAATGGTATTTTTGCCGATGATGAAGGCGATTTTCTATTTACTGAAAAACTATATAGCGATATAGACACTCTATATATTTCAGCATTAGGTTATAGCGAATTAAAATTACCAACAGCAAACCTACCAAAGGTTATTAATCTCGATTCTCAAGTAGATCATTTACAAGAAGTTATTGTTCAAAACAAGCCCAAAGGCAAGTTTAAACTCGTAACTTTAGATCCTACTTCTCATGACGATTACTACCAATGTTGGCTGCCAACTATAGAAGCAGAAACCGCTGTGTTTTTCCCTAATGAATCTTCAAATATTAAACGCGTAACCAAAGTATATTTCCCTATAAAAGTAGAAGCAAAAACATGGCATAAACGTAATAGAAAAGACCATAAGAAGAAGCCTTTTTCTACTATTTTTAAAGTAAATTTTTACGAAAACAACGATGGATTTCCTGGAGATGTTATTACCTATGATAAAATCGTATTTATTGCAACAGAAAAAACAGAGAAAGTCTTCGAGTTAGACGTTTCAGAGAATGATATTTATATGCCTAAGAAAGGGCTTTTTATTTCTCTTCAAGTTATAGGCTATGCAGATCCTAAAGGAAAATTGTTACCAAACAAGAAATACCAAGAAGTTAAAACACAACGTGGTATCGTTAAAGTATCTACTACTTTTAGGCCGCTTTTACCTTTTACTGATCAAATTTCTGAAAACAGAACTTACGTAAAACGTATTTTCTTAGATGGAGGAAAATGGGTGTTGTATAAAAAAGGAAATGTTGCTAAATCGGCACTGCTAGCTAAAGGTTTAGATAATTATGGGATGGGGCTTAAAATGGAAATTTATAAGAAATAATTTGTTTTTTCGCTGTTGGCTGTTGGAAACTGTTGAAAATAAAAATTTCTCATAAATAAACAACAAAAGTTGTCATTCCTATGCAGGCTGGAATCCACTGTAATAATAATAATAATAATAATAGCGAACATCAATTATAATTTAAATGAGTGCAATGACTCTAGAAAATGTATTAGATAAATTACATGAACTAAGCAATCCTGAAAAGATTCTTTTTAAACAACAAAAATTTGGAATAATTTCTAATAATGCTATTGGTGTTTACCATAAAGATTTAAAAATCTTAGCCAAAACTATTGGTACAGATAATAAACTTGCAAATGCGCTTTTCGATACAGGAATATATGAGGCGCGTTTACTATGCAGTAAATTATACCACCCTAAAGATATTACCAATACACTTATAGAAAAATGGGTAGTCACTTTTGAAAACTGGGAAATAACCGATTCGTTTTGTATGGGTTTAATTGCAAAAAGTAAGTTCGCAGTTCCAAAAATTTTAGAGTGGACCAAACGTGAAGAAGAATTTCAAAAACGCTCCGGTTTTACAACATTGGCTGCTTATTGTATGGCAGATAAAAAAGCGGAGAATATCGTTTTCGAAAATTTCATTCCCCTAATAGAAAACACTATCGAAGACGATCGTGTTTATGTTAAAAAAGCAGTAAACTGGGCGTTAAGAAATATAGGCAAACGCAATAAAGATTTAAATGCTATTGCAATAGCTTCGGCTAAACGTATTGCAAAAAATAACTCACAAACCGCGCAGTGGATTGCAAAAGATGCCTTAAAAGAATTACAATCTCAAAAAGTAAGTATTCTAGACTATCCACGAGCAATTTATAGACCGTCAAAAAACAATTCTAAATAACGTTTCATTTCTACTAAAAAAGCGCGAAAACTATTATATTATTTTTTTAAACTTTGAAATAGTAATAAGTTAAAAATTAAATGTTATTTTTAATATTCCTCAAAACCATTTCAGTTTTAAAAAACAAATTGATTGCATAGCCCAAAATAATATGACAGCTGTTGAAATAGAAAAGGAAAATTCAGAAATTACCAAAGCCTACAAAAAGCTACTTAGAGTAAGTTACACAACGCTTAGTGACGACGATAAAAAACTCATTAGAAAAGCTTTTGATGTTGCAGTAGATGCGCACAAAGAGCAACGTCGAAAAAGTGGTGAAGCTTATATTTTTCATCCTATTGCAGTGGCTACTATTGTGGCTTCAGAAATAGGATTAGATGGTACTTCTATTGCTGCTGCGCTACTGCATGATGTTGTAGAAGATAACGAAGACTATTCGATAACAGATATTGAAAATCTATTTGGTGAAACTATTGCAAAAATTGTAGATGGATTAACTAAAATCTCTTCTCTTAAAAAAGACACCAACGTTTCCTTACAAGCAGAGAATTTTAGAAAAATGCTGCTTACACTAAATGATGATGTTAGAGTAATCATTATAAAAATTGCAGACCGTTTACACAACATGCAAACAATGGACTCCATGCGTCCTGACAAGCAAATAAAAATTGCTAGTGAAACCTTATATATTTATGCCCCTCTTGCACATAGAATTGGCTTATATAATATAAAAACTGAATTAGAAGATTTAGGTTTAAAATATACAGAACCTGAAGTTTATAATGACATTTTGGCTAAAATGAAAGCCAGTAAAGAAGAGCAAGATGCTTACATTTCTGAATTTAATAATGTTATTAAAAACTCTTTAGATAAGGAAAGTCTAAACTATCATATTAAAGGCCGTCCAAAATCTATTTTTTCTATCAAACGAAAAATAGAAAAACAAGGCGTTACTTTCGATGAAGTCTATGATAAATTTGCGGTTCGAATTATTTATGAAAGTGCCCCTGAAAACGAAAAATTTATTGCCTGGAAAATTTATTCGGTAGTAACCGATCATTTTAGACCCAACCCTATTCGTTTACGCGATTGGATCTCATCTCCAAAATCTACAGGGTACGAAGCTTTACACATTACGGTAATGGGACCAAAAGGACAATGGGTAGAAGTACAAATTCGTAGTGAACGCATGAACGAAATTGCAGAAAAAGGCTATGCAGCACATTATAAATATAAAAATGAAGACGATAAAGAAGATTCTTTAGAAGACTGGATTAATAAATTACAAGAAACTCTAGAAAACCCGCATACCAATGCTGTAGATTTTGTAGAGCAATTTAAATTAAACCTTTACTCAAAGGAAATTTACGTTTTTACGCCCAAAGGAGATTTAAAATCCTTACCTAAAGGGGCAACGCCATTAGATTTTGCATTTAGTATTCACACACAAATTGGTATGAAAACTCGTGGCGCAAAAGTAAACGGAAAATTAGTTCCGCTTAGTCATGAGTTAAATAGTGGCGACCAAGTAGACATATTAACTTCAGAAAGTACAAAACCCAATCCAAATTGGTTAGATTATGCAACAACTGCTCGTGCAAGAAGTAAAATTAAATCGTCTTTAAAAGAAGAGAAAAAAGAAGTCGCCCAAGACGGCAAAGAAATTTTACGCCGTAAACTTAAACAACTAAAAATTGTATTAAACGAGAAATCGATTAATCAAATGGTGCGTCATTTTAATTTAAAAACAAGCTTCGATTTATTCTATAGAGTTGGTATTGGCACTATAGATAACAGTATGCTTAAAGAGTATGCTGCCTCTCGAAGTAATGCGCTTGTTAGTTTTATAAAAAACAAAATAACCCGAAGAACTGCTACTATACCAAAAGCAGATCTTGATAAAGAAGAAATCACCAACAAATATGATATGTTGGTTTTTGGTAAAGAGGAAGAGAAATTGGAATACAAACCTGCAATTTGCTGTAATCCTATTCCTGGAGATTCCGTATTTGGCTTTCTTACTATAAACGAAGGGATAAAAGTACATAAGAAAAACTGCCCTAATGCAGTTAGTCTTCAATCTAATTATGCCTATCGCATCTTACTAGCAAAGTGGATTGATTCTTCTCAACAAGAATTTGCCGCTCAAATAGTGCTTTCAGGAATCGATAATTTAGGTTTGGTTAATGATATTACAAAAATTATATCCTCGAACATGCACGTAAATATGAAGAGCATTAGTTTTGAAAGTGATGATGGTATTTTTTCTGGAAAAATTAATGTCGTCGTTAAAAACAAAACGCGCCTAAAAAAACTAATAGAGAATCTTAAAAAAATTAGTGGTATAGATAAAGTGTATCGCGTTTAACTATTCAACTCATTTAAGATTTTCAACAATTACAAACCATACGTCACCCTGAACTTGTTTCAGGGTCGCATTAACTTAGGTGTTTCTTTGCAAATTATGAGATGTGATTCTGAAACAAGTTCAGAATGACGTCTACCTCATTAGACCTGAGCTTAACATAACAATAATTGTATTAATAGAACTCAGTCCATCAATGGTCAAGCCCATATTATCTATATTGATAACAGACTTAATTACTTATTTTTATTGTATTAAAAACAGGAACAGTTAAATCAAACTTTAAAAAACATTGGTGCTTTAAAGCCCATAACTCAGTTT
>CALGLR010000091.1 GCA_937959395.1 uncultured Flavobacteriaceae bacterium
AATTGCTCAATTCCGAGTTAATTGCTCATAAAGATTACGTTTTATAAATCCGTAAATTTTTTCAATTCCGCAACTTGCTAAATTCCGATAGAGTAAAATTCAACAGTCGAGTAAAAATTCCGCGTAATTCAATTCAGATTCCGAGTGACTTTTTCAGCGTAAAATTCGGCAGAATTCGGTTCGGTAATTTTTCCGAGTAATTGTTTGTAACGGTTCATGTATGGAAAGTGCGTTTTAGTGGTTATGATTTTCCGCTAGGAAAATCAGCCACCAATAAAAAGCACTGACCTTTGGTTAAGCACTAAAATAAGCATTTTTTATACATATTGTTAGCAATTGTTGCGAGACATATGAGTAAACCCATTTTGCCGTAATATTTACACAAACCCATTTCGATAAACAACCAACCGCAATATTTAGTTTTTGGGCGGTAATTTTTCGAGAACTATTATCAGTTCGTTTTTTTCGCCAGAGCGGTAGTCAGCAATCTCAAGAGTAAGTTATCCATAATCAGGCTAAAAGTCGGCGTAAACATTGGTTTTAGAATCAGTTTTTAATCCAATGAGTAAACTAGCTCAAAGTCAGCGCAAACATTGGTTTTTAGAAGGTCAGATTTTTTTTCGCAATATTTGGGAGCCATAATTGCTAACAAATAGATAAGACACAAAAAACACTCGTGAATTAGCTATAATCAAAAGATTCCTTTTTTCAAAGGAATTTATTTAGTCCTGCACGATAACGTCTTTAGCATCTGGCTTTCTAAATTCCGGTTGAATATTTACATGATTAATCTCAAACCGATTCAATAAAAGTACTTCTATCTCGTGCAATATACTATCAAACTCAGACAGCTTAATATCTTTATTAAAATCGATATGAGCTTCAAAGTGAATTTCTTCTTCATTTAATTGCCAAACATGAATATGGTGCACATTCTTTATCGCATCAAATCCATTAATTTCTTCTACGATCTCCTCAACCGGTATCGCATCTGGCGTAAACAACATTAATACTTTTGTAGATTCTTTAAGTAAATCATAGCCCATCCATATTAAATATAAAGCAATAGCTAATGTTAACAGGCTGTCTACCCAATACACTTGATGGTACTTCATTAAAAGACCACCAATAAGAACAGCGACACTTGCCATCATATCAGTTAGTAAGTGTAAATATGCACTACGCATATTCATATTTGCATTAGAATCTTTCTTAAGAAGTAAAACACTAAACCCATTAGCAACAATTCCTAGAAGGGAAAGCCATATTACTATATTAGATTCAATTTCTTGTGGGTTTTGAAAACGCTTAACAGCCTCAATTATTAATAAAATAGCGACGATAATAAGTGTCGTCGCGTTAATAAAAGCAGCTAAAATTTCGGCACGCTTGTAACCAAATGTTCTATGAAGCGAAGCTTCTTTTTTTGAAAGCCTATTCGCAATGTAACTTATAATTAAAGAAATAACATCACTAAAATTATGCAACGCATCACTTAATAAACTTAAACTTCCAGATATTAAACCACCTATAACCTGAGCTACAGTAATTAAAACATTTAAAAATATAGAAATAAAAAGGTTCCGTCCTTTTAAATCACCATGATCATGGTGGGAATGATTATGTGAATGAGAATGCCCCATTTAACATTTTGCAGGGATTTTACTAACTCTATTTTGGTGACGACCGCCCTCAAATTCGGTTTCTAAAAAAACATCTACCATTTGTATTGCTTGCGGTATTGAGGTAAAACGAGCAGGAATACATAATATATTAGCATTATTATGTTGTCTTATGAGTGATACTATTTCTTTAGTCCAACATAAACCAGCTCTAACTTTTTGATATTTATTTGCAGTCATTGCTACGCCATTGGCGCTCCCACAAATTAAAATACCTAAATCTACCTTTCCGTTTTCTATATCTTGGGCAACCGGATGAACAAAATCAGGATAATCTACACTATCATTTGCATCTGTTCCATAATTATTTGTTCTAACTCCTTTAGATTCTAAATGCTTTAGTATCGCAAATTTATAATCGGTTCCTGCGTGATCGTTTCCTATAGAAATAGTCATAATAGTATTGTGTTGTTTAGGTTTGCTAAGTTAATAAATTAGTGCCTAAGTAAGTTGCTTAAAATGTGTACGACTTAAAAATCTTAATATTTAATCTTTTAAACCCTCGCTATGCTATGCCTAAATAATTGTTGTATAGTATTAAACTAAAATTATGAAAACAAAATTAATTTTTTCATCCTTATTAGCTCTTTCCTTATTTGTAAATGCTAAAGAATATGATGAAAGTACATGGTGACTTTATGAACCCTACTACTATTAATTTAGTTAACAGTGAGGTCAAAATTATTTATAACCAACAAGGTGATCCAAGAGATGTCGATTACTTTACTTTTAATGTCCCAGCAGGAAGTGAATTAACCGAAATATTTATTGATAGCTTTAATACAACAGATCTTAATAATAATGGATTTATTGGTGTTCAATCTGGTACCAGTTTTTCTACAGATGAAAACTCGACAACTGCTGCCGATTTACTAGGAAGAAAAGTATTTGGAGCACAAGATGAGGACTTTAATATTTTAGCTTCTATGGGGTTATTAAATGGCTCTACTAGATATGTTGGTGCTTTACCAACAGGAGATTATATTATTTAGTTAAATCAAACTGGAGATAATTCTTCAAGCACAATAACATTACTTGTAGAACCAGAAGAAACCATTTCTTTAATTTGGGATGAAGATGATAATGGTGATTTATCGGATGATAATACCATGCCAACAGGTATTTTTAAGTTAGATGAAGGTATGTATAAATAGACGCTGAAGTACAAAATACGCCAAGAGATATCGATTATCTTACTTTTGAAACCCCTTCCAGCAAAGTACTTTCTGAAATTGTATTAGATTTCTATGACTTTGTGGACCCAAATAATTCAAGTTTTGTAGGAATTATTTCAGGAATTACTTTTCCTAACGATGTTAATACGACTTCTGCAGGAGACTTATTAGGTGGGAAAATTTTTGGAAATATAGATGAAGGAAATAATATTTTACAAGATATAGGAACACTTCCTGGAGCTATTGGTTTTACAGGAGTATTACCAGCAGGAACTTATTCTATTTAGTTAAATCAAACTGGAGATATAGCTGATATTGATTTAATTTTAGTTGTTACAGATGAATCTTTATCTACAACAGAATTTAATATTGAAAATACCATTTTAGCATTTCCTAACCCAGTATTAAATACATTAACAATTAGTTCTAAAACAAATATAGAGTCTTATACTGTTACAGATATATCTGGCTGTATTATCATACCTATAAAAAGGATTGATAATCAAAATACTAAGGCTAATTTATCTACAATAAATAAAGGAGTATACCTTATTAACATCACTACTGATAATGGTTATATAAGTAAAAAAATTATAAAAGAATACTATTATAGTAAAGTCTTTTTCAACAAAAAATTAAAATTCTGTTAGTTATTACATGATGTAATTGTTAATAGAGTTTTAATTTTTTGTAAAACTTTTATTAGGTTATCTAATTAATTTTTATCAATCAAAAACACGATTCAAACTACCAAATAAGTTAGTTGCTTTTTTTAGGTAAGTTGTTAAATTAAAAAGAAGGGATACTAACATTATTTTTTAAAATACTTATTAAAGTTTATAGGTTAATATAAGTTGTAAACAACTGTGAATAGCAAAAACAAAACACTTAAAAAAGAAGCTTTTAGGTATTTAATAAGTTGTTAATAGAATAGAATAAGTAATATATCAAACCAATTTACTAAAAAGTTATACCGCTATAAACAAGCAATAATAAGCACCATATTTTTTTTAAATTTTAAAAGAAAAAGTAATAGTATATAATATAAATGTGGATAACGTTTTTAATTTCTCATTATCCGGATTATTATTCGAATTACAATTAACCCGATTCCAATATATATCCAACTACTATTACTTTTAGAATTTTCTGCTTTTGATTCGTAAGTTTTTAAAGCGATTCTTTTAGCTTCTTTAGGATCTATAGAAAAGGTCTTACAATTATCTATAAACGTAGGTTTTTGGTTAGTTATAGCACATATAATACCTTCATTACTAAATGCTCTTTTTTCGCATTTTCTACAAAAAGCAAGTTGGTGCTTTAATTCCATTTAAAGTAGGTTAGCAACCGTACTTTTTCCCATTAAAAGAAAAAGTACGATCTATTAGTTTGGACTCCAAAAGTAATAAAAATATCGTTTAAAAACAAATAAATAAGTTTAAATGTTTTTAATGTGTAAATAAACTGCTTTATTTGATGTTTTATCTGTTATTTGTTATGAATGTTTTTTGTCTTTATTTTAAAAAATTAAATACTTATAATGATTAAATACTATTTAATATTCTAAAGAAGTAAAGTAGATTTTAATGGTTATTCTATTTGTTTTTAAAATTATTTAAAGTCGAAATGCATTATGATTAGCAAAGAAAATAGCATTAACAAAAAATAGCTTTCCATTTTCCCAAAACGATCTAAATAAAGGATTATCAACCATATAAATAACACTTCCTCTACCTATTTTTGCCTCACCAAAAACTAAAGAATTTTTAAGGCCTTTTAAAGCTTTATCTCCTGCAAAACCAGATACATTTGTTGGTTCTTGAATGTATGCAATATTGTAACCGTTTTCTAAAAATTTATAAGATTCGTTTCCTAGTTTTAAACTAAAATAATTATCGTCATATCCAAATGCCATAGGATGAGAAGAATCTATTTTTGTTTTAAAAATACTTCCAGTAATAAAATTTTTAACACTCGTTTTTTCTCTTTGATTATAAGGAATAAGATTACCAACTTTAGTTGAATCTTCTTTTTTCTCTTCGGTTTCATGTTTCTTTAAATCAAAACCTTCTTTATCATTAAAAATACCTACAGCATTTCCTATAGCAATAACTTTTCCACCACTGCTAATCCATTTTTTAAGCTTTTTTAAAGCATCTTCATTAAAATAACTACCGTAATACCCATTAGGAAGAATTAATACATCATAGTTACTTAAATCTGTTCTTTTAAAATAATTAGTATCAATAGAGGCAATAGGATAATTTAATTGCTGTTCAAAGAAATGCCATAATTCGCCATAACTTAAAGAAGAGGTGTAGTTACCTTTAAGAACAGCAATACGTTGTTTATTAATTAATTTAACTTCTGGTGAACCAAAATCCACACCTTTTGTAGCAAAACCTGATGTAGAAGTATATAATTTACGACCATGTTTATTAGCAATAGTTATTAATTTAGTATCATAATTTTCTGTTTTTTTATTATCACTTTTAGTAATAATTAAACTTCCTTTTTTAAAATTTTGATTGGCATTAGAAAAATCTTTTTCACTAAAACGTACTCTAATATTATTTTGTAAAAGTTCAGAAAGAAATGCAGCATCATTTATACTATTCCATTTAGCAATATATCCTGCACCTTCTTTATTTGAAGTATTATTTATAGATGTCACTTTTTTTGTTCCATTAGCAGAAATTAGAGAAGTTGATGCAATAGCATCTAAACCATAAGCATGAGGAATACTCCATGCTGTAATATCGTAAGTAAGAGGATTACTTAATTTAGCATCGGGTTCAAAAAGTACTTTTACCATTTTACCTTTTGGTTGATTTGTGCTTACTACCAAAGCGCCATTTCCATCAACACTTCCTTTTTGATTGTCTTGAAAATTAAAACCACTTATTCGATTTGTATTCGTGTAACCATATTTTATATCATGTTTATCTAATAACTGTGTTAACTTATTTAATTTATCAGCTTCACCATTTAAAACATAACTTTTATATTTAAGATTAGTATTAGTAAAAAACGTTTTAAATTCGGTATTTAATTTTTGAGCATTTTTAGAGCCCATTTCTACAGTAGATAAACCAGTAGTTGTATGGTGTTGTGCACGATCTTTTAAAGTAAGTACAAATCCTTCATCAGTTTGAATACCTAAACCTGCTCTTCCATGGCCTGCTTGTTCATAAGTCATTCCAATAGCACCCAAAAATGTTGGATACGTATCTCCATAACTTGGATATAATAAATCAAATCGTTCTCTTGTAAAATATAACCAGCCTTCAGAATCAAAATATTTTGCATGATTTTTACCTATTTGGGTTTGAAATTCACGTTGAAAAGGGGTGATAATTTCATGAAAAGGTTCTGCAGCTGGTGCAAAATAATAAGGCTCGTTAATGCCTTGTTCATGAAAATCGACATGAATATGTGGCATCCATTTATTGTAAGCTACTAATCGACTTGATGATTCTATTTGTGTCGCCCAAGCCCAATCTCTATTCAAATCAAATAAATAATGATTTGGTCTTCCTCCTGGCCAAGGTTCATTATGTTCAGTAGCATTTTGATCGGTATTATAAGGTGTCGCTTTTGTTTGGTTGTACCAATTTACATAACGATCTCGTCCATCAGGATTTATACAAGGATCTAAAATAACAACTGTATTTTTTAACCAGTCTTGTTTTTTTGTAATGAGTTCATAAAGCGTTTTCATTGCTGCTTCTGTGCTCGATGCTTCATTACCATGTACATTATAACTTAACCAAACAATTGCAAGATTAGAAGTACCACCGCCTGCTACAATTCCTGCATTTTTAAGATGATTTAATCTTATATTTTCTATGTTTTTTTGATTTTCTTCTGAAGTAATAATAGCATAAATTAATGGACGTCGCTCATTTGTTTTTCCATAAGTTTTATAGGTTACCAAATTTGAATTTTCTGCAACATGATTAAAATAATTTATCACATCTGCATGTCTGGTAAATTGATTTCCAATTTCATAACCTAAAAATGATTGTGGAGATTGTAAAGTGTTTTGAGTATAAACTAATGGAGTAATTAGTAACAAAAGAAGGGAAAGGAGAGTTTTCATTTGGTTTTTAAGAGTATATCAATTAAATAATACTAGCAAAGTAAACACTAATATTCAATAATGTAATGTATTAACTAAAATTTAGTTTTTTTAAAACATAGTTAATTATTTAAAATACACAAAAAAGCTTGTAGACATAATCTACAAGCTTTTTATAAAAATTGATTTAATTTTTTTTAAAATACAGTTCCAAAATACATTTTTATAAAATCCATTTTATTATTGATATCTTCAAAAACATTATTTCCTGGATCTGAGATTGGATTTAATCTTACTTTACTAAGATCTTTTATTTTTAAAAAAGGCCCGCCTGCCATTGGATTTGAAAGACTAGGAGTCCCTATCTGTCTAAAAACAGTACTTCTACAAACTTTATTATCTGGATCCTTTTTATCGAATAAATGTAAAGTTCCAACACTCTTATTACAATCAACATTACCTGGAGGGCCTCCTAAGACTTCAGCAAACCTTCCTTGAAATGCTTTAAGAGAAGATGCTCTGTTTTTCCACCTTTTAGGGATATTTATATGTACAACTCTTTTCTTATTACCATTCACATCTTTTCTTATAAATGTTATTGACTTTCCTTTAAAATTTTTACGCTCAAACAAAGTTACGCTAAAGCTATAAAAAGGCTGTCCACAAGGTTTCTTTAATATATTATTACAAGAATTTGTATTATTTTTAGCGAATTGTTCATTTGTTGATAAATTTTGAAAATCATTAATGTTAAATTCCTTTTCAAATTCTGAGGTAATAGCATTGGTATAATCTTCAGAATCCTCTAAATTATCAAATAAGCTTATGGTTTGGTTATCCATATCGAATACCTGATAAGTATTCATAAGAGCATCATTATTTAATTGTTTTTCAGTATAAATTTCACCGTTGTACCTGTAAATTACTTTTTCTTGGTCATTAATAGATTCTTGTTCAGGGACCAAACTAGAGTCGTCTTTTGAACAACTTTGAAATACTGAAACTAGCGCCAGACTAGCAAGAAATAAAAGGCTCTTTTTTTGATTTAATTTTTTCATTGTTAAATTTGTTTGATTATTAATAAATCCAAAACTATAAAGATTGATGTATTTATTTTTTTAATATTAGATAATTATGAGTATGAATATAATTGTAAGTTAGATAATTATGAGTATAAACCCTTTTATGTTACTTATGTTTTAACGGTTAATATCATTTAGGTTTTAAATAATTATGTAGTTTATAAATTAACCATAAAAAAAGCTTGTAAATCTTATTTACAAGCTTTTCCTAACTTCAAAAATAATTTTCTATCTGTTTATAGCATAGCTACTTGCTATAGCTAATTGTAATAAAACAAATGAAAGTTTTTCCTTTAGTTCCGATAATCTTTTAATTAACTTTTTCATAACTTTCTTTTTTTATTTAGACGAATTATTTATTATAAGTTTACACTATTAACAAATAATTATGAATAGATTTTAGTTATTGATTTGTAGTGAATTAATAAATGGCAATTCAAATAAAACATTCATTTAATATTAAAAACGTAGCTTTGTACAAACTTAATAACCAAACTTCTCCAATTATTAAGTCACAAATAAAAAGATTCCCATTATCTTAGGGAATGAATATCATTACACAATAAATGACAAGAAAGAAAAAAAGAAAAGGATCTTCGAATAAGATTTCTAACCTAACAAATACAATTCTAAGTATTTTAAAAAAAGAAAGAAACAAAAGTTTTAATTACAAACAAATAGCCTCTAAAATTGGTGTTGATGATGCGAGCAGTCGCAATCAAATTATAAAAAAATTAGCCCAACTTAAAGCAAAACAAGAAATAGAAGAGGTAGATCGTGGTAAATTTAAAGTGATTGTAAATACTGAATATCATACAGGTATTTTTGATGCAACTGCAAAAGGAAACGGATATGTTATTTGTGAAGAATTTGAAGACGATGTTTTTATCGCTTCAAATAATGTAAATAAAGCATTAAACGGTGATGAAGTAGAGTTATACGTTTACAAACGCAGAAAAAAAGGAAAACTTGAAGGTGAAATAACAGCAATTATAAAGCGCGCTAAAACAGAATATGTTGGCGTAATACAAATTCATGAAAATAAGAATTTTGCTTTTGTTGTACCAGATAGTAACAAAATGTATAAAGACATTTTTGTACCTATAAATAAAATAAATAAAGCCGAAGACGGTGATAAAGTATTAGTTTCTTTAGATGAATGGCCAGAAAAATCTGACTCCCCTAACGGAAAAGTACTACAAGTATTAGGAAAACCAGGAGAACACAATACAGAAATACATTCTATTCTAGCAGAATATGGTTTGCCTTACGAATTCCCTCATGAAGTCGAAGACTATGCTAACAATATAGATACTTCAATTAATAAAGAGGAAATAGCAAAACGTAGAGACATGCGTAAAGATTTAACCTTTACCATAGATCCAAAAGATGCTAAAGATTTTGATGATGCCTTATCTTTTACCGTATTAGATAATGGGTTATACGAAATAGGAATTCATATTGCAGATGTTTCCCATTACCTTAAAGAAGGCACTGTATTAGATGACGAAGCTTACGAACGTGCGACAAGTGTGTATTTAGTAGACCGTGTGGTACCCATGTTACCAGAAATACTATCTAACAATGCCTGTTCACTAAGACCACATGAAGAGAAATTTACGTTTTCTGCAGTGTTTCATTTAAATGACAAAGCTGAAATTAAAAAGGAATGGTTTGGACGAACAGTAACTTATAGTGATGCACGTTTTGCTTATGAAGAAGCACAATCAATTATAGAATCTGGAACCAATTTAATTCCAGCAGAAGTTTCGTTAACAGGAAAAGAATATAAAACTGATCAAGGGGTTGCTGATGCGACTTTAAAATTAGATGAATTAGCAAAAATAATGCGTGGTAAACGTATGCGAGATGGCGCTATTTCTTTTGATAAAGTAGAGGTGAAGTTTAATTTAGATGAAGATGCGAATCCAGTGGGAGTTTTCTTTAAAACGTCGAGAGATGCTAACAAATTAATTGAAGAATTTATGTTGTTAGCCAATCGTAAAGTTTCTGAATTTATAGGAAAACAAAAACCAGAGAAAACATTTGTATATCGTGTACACGATGAACCAGATGAAAGTAAATTACAAGCCCTACAAGGTGTGGTTTCAAAATTTGGACACCAACTAAATTTTAATAGTAAAGATTCCATTTCATCTTCTTTAAATAAATTATTGGTAGATGTTAAAGGAAAAAAAGAACAAAATTTAGTCGATACTCTAGCGATTCGTACCATGAGTAAAGCCGCTTATACCACTAAAAATATTGGTCACTACGGTTTAGCATTCGAACACTACAGCCACTTTACTTCTCCTATAAGACGTTATCCAGATGTGATGGCGCATCGTTTATTACAGCGTTATATAGATGGAGAAAAGACTGCAAATACAGAAGAATACGAGGAGAAATGTAAGCACTCTAGTAATATGGAATATTTGGCTACCAAAGCAGAAAGAGATTCCATTAAATACATGCAAATTCGTTTTATGCAAGACCACCAAGACGAAGAATTTGTAGGTGTGATTTCTGGAGTAACCGATTGGGGGATTTATGTAGAAATTATCTCTAATAAATGTGAGGGTATGGTAAGAACCAGAGATATAAAAGACGATTATTATGAGTTCGATCAAGAACAATTTGCATTAGTAGGTCGTGAAAATCAAAAGATGTATCAATTAGGCGATGAGGTTATTGTAAAAGTAAAACAAGCCGATTTGGTTAAACGTCATTTAGATTTTGATTTAATTGGAAAACCTGAAGTTGAATAATTTATTTCTTATAAAGTTTTAAAGCTGTTCATTAAGCGTAGTCGAAATGAACAATAAGTTAATGTAACATATTCTTATTAATTCGTACTAATAATAAAAATATACACGTATGATTTTAACAACGACAAATTCAATTGAAGGAAGTAGAATAATAGAATACAAAGGTATTGTAACTGGAATGGCATACAACACTACTTATTCTCCCAAAGATCAGAAAATGAAATTTAAAGACATGTTTAATATGTCTAAATACTACGAATCTTACGATAAAAATATTGAAATAGTAAAAGAAGAGGCATTTCAAAAATTAAAAGACAATGCTAAAAGGCTAAATGCTAATGCCATTGTCGGTGTTAAAATAGATATTGAACCAATTTCTAATACTAGCACAATAATTATTAATATTACAGGAACAGCAGTAAGCATTGTTTCAGAGAAATAAAAAAATAAACTGTAACAAATTTAAAAAAGTAGACTCTTTAAAATAAAACAAGAGAATCATGAGAGTAATTTTTCAAGCAATCGTATTATTTATTACACTATCAGTAACCGCACAAAATCCACTTGAAAAAAAAGTAGGTGATTTTAATCTCTTAGGGTTTAATTCCGCGATGCTTGCATCGATCGTTAAAAGCGTTATTTTTGGAGATGTCAAAGCGTAAATATATCCATAAATCTCACAACGTTTCGGTTTTGTTGTATCATTTAGTTTTTCCTTCAAAATATAGGCGATTTGTTTTTAACAATTTG
>CALGLR010000092.1 GCA_937959395.1 uncultured Flavobacteriaceae bacterium
AAAAAAATCAGAGGAAAACCACAAATCAAAATAAACTTTGAAGAGGACTTATTTTCTGTGAAAAAACAGATATAACGCCTGTTTATAGTAGTTCAAAAGCTAATTTAGATCGATCGGTAAAACTTTCGGACGGCAGTGAAAAATAGATTAATATTTTAGCGAAAACTATTAATTATTAAAAACGCGAATAATATTTCCATTAGCCTCAACGAAGTAGCGTGTTAAAGGAAATTGACCAGAAGTGCCTTCAAGAGGTAATCCATTAGATAACTCATAAGAATTGCCATCCTCACAAGTGCAAGAAGCAATTGCATTGTCTACAGAAAGTTTTGAGCATGAGTTAATCATGTGATTTGGATCTGTTAATTCAAAAGCACTATAGTTTTCTCCGCCACTGTAAAAAACAACAATACCATTAATGCCATAATTGTTATTGTTTAAAACAATGAAGTTTCCTGCAAATCGCAATTGACTAAACTGAGGTAGATTGGTATTTATTAACCCTCCAGTATCAAAAACAGCTCTAGGAATATTTGAATTGCTATTTTGATTGTTGTCATCGTCATTTTTATTGCATGAAGAAAAAATAAAGAAAAAAATAGATAAATATAATAATGACTTTTTCATTGTAAGAATAAGTGATTTTATTAAAACGCAATTTACAAAAAAGAGCTATTAAAAGTAAATATTTTGTATATTTGAGACCTAGATCTCGTGTGAACGGGATTTTTTGCGTTAATCCCTCGCGCGTTTAAAAATTTATATAATAAATGGGTGACTATATGTCATTTAACGAAGAAACTATGAGTAAAGTATCTTATTATACACCAGAAGGTTTAAAAAAGCTTAGAGACGAATTAAAACATATGAAAGATGTAGAGCGTGTAAAAGCGTCTAAAGCTATAGGTGAGGCCAGAGATAAAGGAGATTTAAGTGAAAATGCAGAATACGATGCAGCAAAGGAAGCACAAGGTATGCTTGAGATGCGCATTTCTAAATTAGAAGATCAATTAGCAGGAGCTAGAGTTATTGATGAGTCTCAAATGGACACCTCTAAAATACTAGTTTTGTCTATAGTTAAAATTAAAAACCAAACTAATGGAATGGAAATGATATATACCTTGGTGGCTGATGGTGAGGCCGACTTAGCTTCTGGTAAAATATCGGTTAATTCTCCAATTGGTAAGGGTTTATTAGGTAAAACAGTGGGTGATGTTGCAGAAATACAAGTGCCAAGTGGTATCATGAAATTTGATATTATTGAGATATCTAGATAAAAAAACAGTTGTTTTTTATAGAAAAATTAGTGGCTTTCTAATCTATTGCGAATCCTATAATTTTTCTGCATAACAATGAAACTATTGAATAGAAAGCTTATTCTTGGTTATATTTACAGAAGAACTAACTTAATAGCAATGCCGTCAATTTTTACTAAAATCGTTAATGGAGAGATTCCTTGTTACAAAGTAGCAGAAACGACTAAATTTTTAGCATTTTTGGATGTTAATCCAAATGTAAAAGGACACACGTTATGCATTCCTAAAAAGGAAGTAGATAAGTTGTTCGATTTAGACGAAGAAACTTATAACGGTTTAATGTTGTTTTCTAGAAAAGTGGCTATAGCTATCAAAAAAACGATTAACTGCAAAAGAGTAGGGATGTCTATAATAGGCTTAGAAGTACCACACGCACATGTGCATTTAATTCCTTTAAATTCCATGGAGGATGCACGTTTTATTAAAAAAGAAAATCTTAAAAAAGAAGATTTAGAGCTTGTTGCTAAGTCAATTAGATCTAATTTTTAAAAAAGAAAAAAGCGATAAGTCCAATTATAATTAAATCTAGTGCTACAAAAAGTATCCAAAATAGTTTTTTGAGCTTAAAGGATTGTTTTTTAGGCTCAAAAGCCTTTTTTTGATAATCGAAAACACGTTCAATATCGTCAGTCCATTGTACTGGATATATAGCAGTTTCACATTTTTTGCATGTAATTTCATGTGCCACTTCTTGCGTTAAGGACTTGTAAAAGGCTGTTTCCTTAAATAGTTGTTTGAAAGTTAATTGTAAGCCTTCTTTATTAAAGCATTCTGGGCAATTATTATTAAGAGGCACTTCTTTAATTGTAAGAAATTTTTCAGACATAATTATACCAATTATTATTTAAAATGAGACATTATTAATTTGAATTATATTTTGTTCAGATAAAATAGAAAATATAATCATAGCTTTAGTTACGTTTTTATTTTGTATTGAAATATGGGCAATATAGAAACAAATTATATGGTTTATTTTAAGTTATAATTGGTGTTATATAGGTTTAAGCTAATTTAAGCATAATTTGCATTGTGGTTCCTTTGTCTATTTCAGAATGTAATACTTTAATTTTTCCATCATGAAAATCCTCAACAATACGTTTAACTAGAGATAATCCTAATCCCCATCCTCTCTTTTTTGTGGTATGGCCAGGTTCAAAAATAGTATTAAAGTCCTTTTTTAGAATACCTTTACCAGTATCAGTAACAATGATTTTTACATTTTTATCTGTTGTAATCATTTTTACAGTGAGTTTTCCTTTGCCTTTCATAGCATCAATAGCGTTTTTCACTAAATTTTCTATGGTCCAGCTGTATAGTTGTTTGTTTAAATTTACGAAAATATCTTTTTCTGGCACAATTAATTCAAAATCAACAAGTTTTGAAGATCTTGTTTTTAAATAATCATAAGCCTCAATGGTTTCAGTTACAATATTTGTTTTTTCAAGTTTTGGTAAAGAACCTATCTTGCTAAATCGTTCAGTAATGGTTTGTAATCTGCTTATGTCTTTTTCTATTTCTAGAATGTATTCGGGGTTAGTATTCTCTTCTTTTAAAATTTCTGTCCAGCCAATAAGTGATGATAATGGTGTGCCAATTTGATGTGCCGTTTCTTTAGCCATACCAGACCATAATTTGTTTTGAATGGCCGTTTTAGAGCTCTTATAAAATAAATATACAACAGCCCCAAATAAGAATATAATAAGTAAAAGAGCTAAAGGGTAATATTTAAGTTTATTTAATAAAGGAGAATTGCCATAATATAATGTTTCAATAACTTTCCCTTTGTACATGCTTTGAATGGGCTCATTTTCTTTTTTAAATTTTGTAATTAGATTCTGCGTATAAATGGAGTCTTTTGCTTTTTCTTCATTTATGTTTCTATGGTCTATAGCCCCATCTTCATTTACAGTAATCATTGGTGTTGATTTGTTGCTTTCTAAGATTTTAAGAGAGAGGTTGCTAATATCTTTATTAAGATCTAATCGTTCATTAATTTCTTTTTGGGCATGAGACCAATTCTCCATTTTTAAGCGTTCTTCTGCTTTAAAATTTTGAAAAAAAGCATAAGTATTCCACAGGATTAACGAAATAATTAGAAACGAAGCGATAATAATAATCCAACGAACCAGCTGATGGTGTTTGGTAAAAAACATTTACAATTAATTTTAGTTGTCAATATAATGTAAAATCTGTTAATAATATTGTGCTGGAAGTCGTCAAATCGTTTTTAGTTGAATAAGGGATTAATTACATTTGTCAAAATTTATAGTAATGACGTCTTTTGAACCTAAGGATTTGACAACTGGAAAATTGCATGGTTATTTATTAAGTGCAATAGCGCCTAGACCAATAGCATTTGCTAGTACTATAGATAATGAAGGTAGGCCAAATTTGTCTCCATTTAGTTTTTTTAATGTGTTTAGTGCTAATCCACCAATATTGATTTTTTCTCCAGCCAGACGAGTTAGAGGTAATACAATAAAACACACTTTAGAGAATGCTAAAAGCACTAAAGAAGTCGTTATCAATGTTGTGAATTATGATATTGTTCAACAAATGTCTTTGAGTAGTACAGATTACGCTAAAGGTGTTAATGAATTTGAAAAGGCAGGTTTAACGATGTTAAAGTCAGATATAGTAAGTCCTTTTCGCGTTGCAGAATCGCCTGTTCAATTTGAATGCAAGGTTAATGATATAATTGAATTAGGTACAGAAGGAGGTGCTGGTAATTTAGTAATTTGTGAAGTTATTAAATTGCACATAAGTGATGCTGTATTATCTGAAGACGGTAAAATAGATCAACACAAAATTGATTTAGTTTCTAGAGCAGGTGGCAGTTATTATAGTAGAGCAAAATCTGGTTTTTTTGAAATACCAAAACCTTTATCAACATTAGGAATTGGTGTAGATGCTTTGCCAAATGAAATAAAAAATAGTAAAACGCTTACAGGTAATGATTTGGGAATGCTTGGAAATGTTGAAAATTTGCCTAATAAAGAAGAAATCGAAGCTTTTAAAGCAAAACATAATATAGAGAAAACATTAAATTTAGGAGAGAAGCATAAAAAAGCACAAAATTATCTTAGTTTTGGGGATATAAAAAGTGCATGGAGTATGTTATTATCGTAAAAAAGCAATATATTTAGTTAGGGTGAAATTAAAACCCTGAAAAATAGAATTTAGAGAATAGAAATAAACAATAATTTGATAATGGAAGTACAAGGTAAAGTAAAGCTTATTGGTGAAGCACAAACATTTGGAAGCAATGGATTTAGAAAAAGAGAATTAGTAGTAACTACTGAGGAACAATACCCTCAGCATATACTAGTTGAGTTTGTTCAAGATAAATGTGACTTATTAAATAATTTCCAAGTTGGGCAAGACGTAAAAGTAAACATTAATTTAAGAGGTAGAGAGTGGGTAAACCCTCAGGGTGAAACAAAATATTTCAATTCTATACAAGGATGGAGAATAGAAGGTGCTCAAGCTGGTGCGCCGGCAGGAATGCCAGAAGTACCACCTGCACAAACATTTGAGCCAGTGGCAGATTTGAAAGAAGATGAACACGACGATTTGCCATTCTAATATTGTGTTAGAATAAAGTAATTTGGAATACTAAATTGTTCTAAATAAAAAGCCTTGTTATAAGTATAACAAGGCTTTAAAGTTTTGTGGTTTTAAGTTTAATCTTTACGTACAAACTCTAAAAAAGCAATGATGAACAAATTTATAAAATAAAGATCATTATAAATATCGTGAAAATAATATAATTTTCAAAAGAAATTATTGATATTTAACATTATAATAATCAGTTACATATCAATATCTAATCTTAAAAATGAAATTTTTAACCTCGAAAAGCCAATTTCCTGATGTCTCTGAAGCTTCTGAAGAAGGGTTGCTTGCGGTAGGCGGTGATTTGTCTCCAGAACGGTTGTTGTCTGCATATCAAAGAGGGATTTTTCCATGGTTTGAGAAAGATGAAGCTATTTTATGGTGGTCGCCAGATCCTCGATTTGTTTTATTACCCAATAAACTAAAAATTTCAAAAAGCATGAAGCAGGTTCTACGAAATAAAAAGATGTCTGTTACTGTAAATAAAGATTTTAATGGGGTTATTACTGCCTGCTCAAGGATGAGTAGGAAAGGGCAAGAAGGTACATGGATTACAGCTGAAATGATTAGAGCTTATGTTAAATTACATGAATTAGGTTATGCTAAATCTGTTGAGGTTTGGAAAGATGAAAATTTAATAGGTGGATTTTATGGCGTAGAAATAAATACCCGTGTTTTTTGTGGCGAAAGTATGTTTTCAAAAGAATCTAATGCTAGTAAAATGGCCTTTATCACTTTTGTTGAAACTAGTGATTATGAACTTATCGATTGTCAAGTGTATACCGAACACTTAGAAAGTCTTGGGGCCGAAAATATTCCTAGAGCCACTTTTTTAGAGTATTTAGTTTAAATAGGTGTTTATTTTTCGTTTATAAATTAAAAGAGATTAATGTCTATTTATTCTAAATAATTAAAAGGTTTATACTTCATTATACCTAAAACAACCTACTTCATGATCATTAACCATTCCTGTAGCTTGCATATGCGCATAAATAACTGTGCTGCCTACAAATTTAAAACCGCGTTTTTTTAAATCCCTACTAATAGAATCGCTAAGAGGTGTGTTAGCGGGAGCATCTTTAGAGTTTTTTAAGCTATTTTTTATTGGTTTCCCATTTGTAAATCCCCAGATGTATTTACTAAAAGAATCAAATTCTTTTTGAATTTCTATAAATGCTTTTGCATTAGAAACGGTTGCATTTATTTTAAGTTTGTTTCGAATAATGCCAGCATCTTGTAATAAATCATCAATTTTATCTTGATTATACTCCGCGATGGCTTTATAATCAAAATTATGAAATGCTTTTTTAAAGTTTTCACGCTTTTTTAAAATTGTAATCCAACTTAACCCAGCTTGAAAGGTTTCTAAAATTAAAAATTCGAATAGAGAATCATCATCAAAAATTGGAACTCCCCATTCTGTATCGTGATAAGCTTCGTATAAAGGATCTCCAATACACCAACCGCATTTGTGTTCTTTCATTTTTTATTAGTTTTTGAATTTTTATAGTCATATATTTTCAATAGGATGTAGAGTCCTATAATAAGATGTATTACTCTGTATAATGAAAAGTTTTCTGTAAGCTGATAATCTGGAAATAAATTTAAGTGTTTTCCTGCTAATAAAGTAAAGAAGCAAATAATTAATAAAATTTGGGCAGTTTTTACAAATGACATTTTAAGATAATGTAATATTATTCATATATTTAAGACTAAGTTAAAGACTTAAAATTAAAATACAATAATTTAGCTCAGTATAATTATGAATGCAACGACAACTACCGATTTAAAAAGCATTATAGAAAATAGTATAACCCAAAGTATATCTTACAGCGATTATAGAGAATTAGTTAGAGAATTAGTAGAAAATAACTCTAATACAGGAAAAGATAAAACCGAAGCTTTAGCAAACTATACACTATTAAACGATAGGAGAATGAAGCGTTGGGATAAAACAGTTAAGGTTGATGAAGCCATAATAGATAAAATAGCAGCTATAAATAAAAAAACAACTTGGTTGGTGTTAACTGAAAGTTGGTGTGGTGATGCTGCGCATCTTATACCGGTAATGAATAAGTTAGCTGAATTAAATGATAATATAAATTTTAAGGTCGTACTTAGAGATGAAAACGAAGCCTTAATGGATCAATTCTTAACCAATGGAGGAAAATCGATACCCAAGTTAATTATGATAGACGATGTATCTAAAACAGTTATTAATACTTTCGGGCCGAGACCTAGTGAAGCAACTAATTTAGTGAACGCTTATAAAGCTAAGCACGGTAAGTTAACGCCAGAATTTAAAGAAGACCTTCAGCATTGGTATAATAAAGATAAAGGGCAGACTACAATAAAAGATTTAATACAATTATCTACAGAAGATAAATAGAGAAACAATACTAAGTTATTATTTAAAATGATTCATATAGAATTTGAATTATATGACTTGTTTTAGTGGTTTGGTATAACTTATTTGCCTTTAAAATTAAAGGTAATAGTGCCAAGCTGGGATGTTTTTTCTGAAGCATTAAAACGTGATTCTCTAGCATGCTCTAATGCATGATTAATAAGGCAAGCATTTTGTGTGTTAGAAGATGAATTTATAGACGCTTTACTTACAAATCCACCAGAATTTACTGTTATATTAACTACAATTTTCCCATTACTTTCACAAAGATATATTGGAACGGGTAAATAGTCATCTGTTCTGCCAATAAGGGAATAGTTTATAGTACTATTTTTGTTTATAGACTCTTGTCCGCTATTTTCAGGATTGCTATTAGAATGTCTCGAAAGTACGCCTTTTACACCATCAAAAGCAGTAAGTTCTTTGTCTTTTATCGCTTTGGATTTCCCTTCGCTTTTTTCTTGTTTAGATTTTGGTGATTGCTCTTCTGTATGTTTGTTTAACAACGGGTTTTCATAATCCTTGGGAGGTTCAATTGTTTTATAAACCTGAGCTAATTGCTTATAGTTCTTAGTTGTATTATAAGCTTTATTTGTAGATTTAGTAGCATTATCTAGGATTTCAATTTCTTTTTCATCTTCAATTTCTGTAGGATCTAGAGTAATAACTTCAACATATGTTTCTTCTGGAAGTTTTTTCGATAATGAAAGACTAAAATTCACGAGTAATAATAGTAATAAGCACGTTAAAAATAACGTAATGCTCATCGCTTTATGTGAGTTTTTTAATATCATGATAGAGTAAATATGGGCCTTTTAGTTAATCTTAAATACGTGTAAATTGTAGGTTAAGGATGTTGTAAACCAGTAATTTAAGTGTTTTTTGGCAAAGATTCTATAAAATCATCAATATTTACTGCATCTATAACTGAAAATTCACCAATTTTAGTGCGTCTTAAGGAAGAAAGATGTCCACCACAATTAAGAGCTTTACCAAAATCATGAGCTAAGGAGCGTATATATGTTCCTTTACTACAAACCACTCTAAAGTGAATGTTTAGGTTTTCTATACTGGTAATTTCAAAGGTTTGGATTGTTATTTTACGAGATTTAATATCTACTTTTTCTCCAGCTCTAGCATATTCATAAAGTCGTTTTCCTTCTTTTTTTAAAGCTGAAAAAATAGGAGGGAATTGATCGATCTCTCCAATGAATTGATTAACGGTTTCTTTAATTAAATCTGGTGTTAAATGCGAAGTAGAAAATGTGTTATTAATCTCCGTTTCTAAATCATAAGAAGGTGTTGTGCTCCCTAAAACAATAGTACCAGTATATTCTTTTATTTGCCCCTGGAAAGAATCTATTTGTTTTGTCATTTTGCCAGTGCAAATAATAAGTAAACCTGTTGCTAAAGGGTCTAAAGTACCAGCGTGTCCAACCTTTATTTTTTTTATATTAAAAGTTTGCCGTATTTCCCAACGCAATTTATTTACCACTTGAAAAGACGTCCAGTTTAAAGGCTTATCTATTAATAATACTTGTCCAGATAAATAATTTTCGACTGTTTTAATTGATGGCATTTTGTTGCGTGTTAGTTTAGAACCGAAAATAGGATGGCTATAACACCAACGATAGCACAATAAATTGAGAAGTATGTAAGCTTGCTTTTTTTAACTAATTTGATCATCCAGGTACAAGCAAATAGACCTGAAATAAAAGCAGCTATAAAGCCTGCAGATAAAGCTGTTATGTTTTGACTTTCAAAATTGAGGTCTCCTCCTAAAATATCTTTTGCTATTTTTCCGAAGATAAGCGGAACGACCATTAAAAATGAAAAACGAGCGGCTTTGGTTTTGTCATTACCTAATAATACAGAAGTAGATATTGTTGCGCCACTTCTTGAGATTCCAGGAAGCATTGCTATAGCTTGCGAGATGCCTATTATAAATGCATTTTTAAAAGTTACTTTTTTATTGGTATCTTTAGCTTTGTCTGCAAAAAATAATAATAAAGCAGTTACTAAAAGCATAAAACCTACAAGCATAATGTTGCCACCAAAGAGCTGTTCTAATTGTTTTTCAAAAAACAAGCCAATAATTACAGCGGGAATCATAGATATAATAATCTTAGCAATAAACTTAGTGTCTTCATTCCAAGTAAACGAGAATAGTCCTTTAATAATACTAAAGATATCTTTTCTAAAAACGATTATAGTGCTTAAAGCTGTTGCGAAATGCAGTATTACGGTAAATAAAAGACTTTCTTCAGGTAAAGAATTGTCACCAAGAATTGCTTTTCCTATTTCTAAATGACCACTAGAAGAGACTGGTAAAAATTCAGTAAGTCCTTGAATTATTCCTAAAATGATTGAATCTAAAATATCCATTTGGCAGAAATGGTAAAGAGGTTTATGAGTTAGAGTTTTTATCGACTGGGTTTAATAAAATTGCATATATCTGAATTCCAAACCCAATTAAAACTAAAGTTGGTGCTAATCTAATACGGCTAAAATTAAATATTTCAGGATTAAAGATATTTGGATCGTCACTTCCTCCTCCAGACATTAAAATAAATCCAAGAGCAATGAATGTTAAACCAATAAACATGAATTTGTAATTTTTTTTGCTGAAAATAAAGTCGCTTTTGTTGTTGTCTTTACGTTTTTGTTCTCCCATTATTAATTTAATTCTGTAAAAATAATATCCCAACTATTTTTATTTAAGTAATTATTTAAATAAAAAATTATCGTAGTTGCAAAGTAACGGTTTTATTTAAAACTTTTCTCTTAAGGGAATCTAAATTTAAAGTAGAAATATAATACCAATCATCACTTAAGATAATATGGTTAGATGTGTCTCTTGTAATTTGAATAATTGTTTCAGTTTGAACCTTGTGTCTTTGCATCATTAACTGTCGACTCTGGTGTTAGAGAAAGCTATATGAATAAAGTGTAATTATTTAAATTAACAGTGATTTTTTTACGTACTAACGTATTATTCAAAAATCTTTATTGCTTTCTTTTTGTGGAAAACAATATTGTTTTTCTTGTTTTTAGTCCTATTTATATTATCAGGCTTAGTAATAAGCAATAATATAAATACAGCGATAAATCCGGCTACAACAAATGTTACTCGTTTCATAATAATCCATTTTAAATTAAAAAAGGGTAGTTTGGAGAATAGCTTGGTCGTTTAGGATTTATAAATATAACATTGATTTTGTTAAATTTTGACTAATACAAAGTTAATTCATGTTAAATATTAACAAAGTTGTTAATAGATTTGGTCGGTTTTTAAATTTAAAAAGCGTTGTGTAGCAAAAAACGTAGAAATCCATGTAATTATTATCCCGAGTAGGAAAATAATTAAGAAAAGTAATACAATTAAAATAGGAGCACTTAAAAAGTTTAACTCTGGAAATGTCCTATTAATGTAATATAATACAATGCCCATACCAGTTAGGGCGAGAATAGCGCCAATAATACCTAATCTTACACTGCTCCAAATAAAAGGTTTTCTAATAAAGCGTTTAGTGGCGCCAACCATTTGCATGGTTTTAATGGTGAAACGTTTAGCATAAACAGCTAAGCGAATAGAGCTATTAATTAATAATACAGCTATAAGAGTGAATATAGAACTAAGAATTAAAACCCAAAGGCTAATTTTTTTGACATTATTATTCATTAAATTCACCAAGTCATTATCATAAGAAACTTCATCAACGAAGTTTTTCGTTAAGGCTTCTTTTGAAATGTCTTCTAGATGTTCAGAGGTTACAAAGTCTGCTTTTAAATTAACATCAATAGAGTTTTGTAAAGGGTTGTATCCTAAGAACTCCATGAAATCCTCACCGTTTTCGGCTTTCATAGATTCTGCAGCTTGTTCTTTTGAAACATAAATAGTAGATTTTACATAATCTGCCATTGCTAAGCTTTTTTCAAGCTGTTTGCGTTCAATTTCCTTTGCGGTATCTTTTAAATAGATGGTGACGGTAACTTGTTCTTTAAAATGATCGGCTACTTTTTTTGCATTCAAGACTAAAAGGCCTAATAAGCCTAATAGAAATAAAACTAATGCAATACTTAGAATAACCGAAAAGTAAGAAGAAATCAACTTCCTTTTCTGATACTTATCAAAAGATGAACTCATAAAATGAATTTAATAATCATGTAAAAATAGAAAGAAATATATTTACTTAAATATAACAACGCTTAAACTTTCAACAATCTTATAATAAGCTTAAATTTACCTAAGATAAAATACTAAACTAGTACCTCATTAATTTACACGATCTAAAAATATCGCGTCCTGGCTTATGGTTTCCCACTATATGGATTTACTTAGTTCCTTTTAGTTTAGAAAGTGGCTTTTGGCAGCGACCTCTATTCTGGTTAGGTCTATTTTTTGTAACTTTTCCTTTAAACTACTTGGTTTATGGTCTTAATGATTATAACGATATAAAAGCAGATGCTGTTAATGAACGAAAAGGAAATTATATTTTTGGAGCCATATCTACAAAAGTTCAATTGGCTTCAGTTCCTAAAAAGATACTTATCATAATTTTGCCTTTTATAATCTATTTTACTTTTGTGTCTGGATATAAAATGCTGTTGTTATTATTATTCATGGTTGGTATCAATATAATATACAACTTTAAACCATTTAGAATTAAAGAACGTCCGCCATTCGAAATTTGTATACAAATGGGATATGTGGTTACCGCTTCCTTTAGTGTTTTATTAAATAATTTAGAGACATTGCCATGGCAAACCATTCTTTATTTATGCTTATTCGCATTTCAAGCACATATTGCTGGAGAGATTATGGATATAGAACCCGATAAATTAGCAGGAAAGCGCACAACTGCAGTCGTTATTGGAAGAAAAAATACAAAATTAGTTATGCTAGGCCTTTTGTTAGTAGAAACGTATATTCTTTCTTTCTGGTTTCAAGATTATGTGTTAGCAGGTTTTTTAGGTGTTTTTTCATTGTGGTTATTATTGGACGTTTTTGTGTTTTTTAAGGAAAAGCCTTATACTTTATCGCAAATGAAATTATTTGGATACGCCATTAATCTTTCAGCACTACTTTCTATGATTTGGGTCTTATATTCTGGTAAGATTATGCAGCCTGTTTTTTAAGAACTATTTTAGAGTCTTGCGAATAAATCACAGATATTCATTTTATAATAAATTAAACTTATTGGCATAGTATTTGACTCCTGTACTCGATAAACTAATAAAAACTCATAACATGAAAAAATTACTTTTATTAATTGCTATTTTAGGATTATCGAATTCGATGTTTGGTCAAGAGGTTGAATTTGGATTAAAAACGGGGCTTAATGTCTCAAATTTCATTGGTGGTGATGCCGATAGAAATAACCTACTTGGGTTCCATGTTGGTGGGTTTGCTGAAATTGGATTAAGTGATAAATTCTCACTTCAGCCTGAATTATTATATTCTACTCAGGGCTCTGAAATAGAGAATATTATAAAAATTAAAGTTGATTATTTGGCAATACCAGTAATGGCAAAATATTATGTATCTGAAAAATTTAGTATAGAAGCCGGACCGCAAATGGCATTTCTAATTAATGATAAAGCTGAATTTAATGATAGCTCTATTCCTGATGCCGAAACAGATGCGGCAAGTTTTGATTTAGGTTTAAACGTAGGTTTGGGTTATGTCATAACTTCTAATTTATTTGTTCAAGCACGATATAATTACGGAATTACAACTGTGGGAGAAAACCCAGATATTAATAATAGTGTATTTCAAATTTCATTGGGATATAAGTTTTAATCTGTAACACTCAACTAAAAAAGGCATCTTGAATTCAAGGTGCCTTTTTTATTTAATAACTTCTGTAGGCTATTTGACGAGTAAAGTTTAAATTTGCCCCTTTAATTAAAAGGGTAAAATGTAAAAAGTTTTTGTTTAAGTAGCTGTGGTTTTAAACTAGATAACAAGCATTTTATTCAACTTTTTAAGTTTAAACAAAATCCGATGAAATACGATTTCAATCAAATCGAAAAGAAATGGCAAAAATATTGGGCAGAAAACCAAACATTTAAAGCCTCGAATAATAGCGATAAACCAAAATATTATGTACTAGACATGTTTCCTTATCCTTCTGGAGCAGGATTACATGTTGGGCATCCTTTAGGTTATATCGCAAGTGATATTTATGCAAGATATAAACGCCATAAAGGATTTAATGTATTGCATCCGCAAGGTTATGATAGTTTTGGTTTACCCGCAGAACAATACGCGATTCAAACAGGGCAACATCCAGCAATAACTACTGAAACCAATATAAAAACATATCGCAGACAGCTAGATCAAATAGGTTTTTCTTTCGATTGGAGTAGAGAAGTACGAACCTCTAGTCCTGAATATTATAAATGGACACAGTGGATTTTTATTCAATTATTTGAATCGTATTATTGCAATACTGATAATAAAGCAAAGCATATTAATGAGCTAGTCGCTATTTTTTCTTCGGAAGGAAATACGAACGTTAATGTCGCTTGCGATGATGGTATTGAACCATTTTCTGCTGAAGAATGGAATGCTTTAGATACCGTTAAACAACAAAAAATACTTTTACAATACAGGCTAACTTACTTGGCTGAAACCGAAGTAAATTGGTGTCCAGCATTAGGTACTGTTTTAGCTAACGATGAAATTGTAAATGGCGTGTCTGAACGTGGAGGACATCCTGTAGTACGTAAAAAAATGACGCAATGGAGTATGCGAATTTCTGCTTATGCAGAACGTTTACTACAAGGTTTAAATACGATCGATTGGACCGATTCTTTAAAAGAGAGTCAACGTAATTGGATCGGGAAATCGGTTGGGGCTTCCGTTTCTTTCAATGTGATTTCGGCTCCGCTCAATCACCAAAACTCAACTTCGCTCAATCACCAGAATACAAGTTTGGACACTGAGCGTAGCCGAAGTGAACAAGATGTGATTTCGGCTCCGCTCAATCACCTATATAAAATAGACGTTTTCACAACACGACCAGATACCATTTTCGGCGTGTCATTTATGACTTTAGCGCCAGAACATGAACTGGTTTCAAAAATAACAACCCTAGAACAAAAAGCTGAAGTTGAAGCCTATATTGAAAAAACGGCAAAACGAAGTGAACGCGACCGTATGGCCGATGTAAAAACCATTTCTGGAGTTTTTACAGGCGCTTATGCAGAGCATCCGTTTACAAAAGAACCCATTCCTATTTGGATTGGTGATTACGTGTTGGCGGGTTATGGAACCGGTGCAGTAATGTCTGTTCCTTGCGGAGATGTGCGTGATTATGCTTTCGCAAAACATTTTAATATTTCCATTCCAAATATTTTTGAAGGTGTAGATATTAGTGAAGAACCTTTTACAGATAAAGAAAAAACCGTGATTGGTAATAGTGATTTTCTAAACGGAATGAACTACAAGAAAGCAACCAAGCGCGCTATTTACGAATTGGAACAACTCGCTCAAGGCGAAGGGAAAACCAATTATAGATTGCGAGATGCAGTGTTTTCAAGGCAACGGTATTGGGGAGAACCATTTCCAGTATATTACGTTAACGGAATGCCGCAAATGATAGATTTAGAGCATTTACCAATACGTTTACCTGAAGTAGAAAAATATTTACCAACCGAAGAAGGTGAACCGCCTTTAGGCCGTGCTAAAGAATGGCATTGGTTACAATATGGAGATGATGCAAAAATTGTGTCAAAAGAAGAATTTGAGAATTCCTCCCCTCAGGGGAGGTTAGGTGGGGAATTAGAACTAAACACCATGCCAGGTTGGGCAGGAAGTTCGTGGTATTTTTTCCGTTATATGGAAGAAGCCAATAGAGAAGGTGTTTTTGCAAGTGAAGACGCTTTAAAATATTGGGAAAATGTCGATTTATACATTGGAGGTGCAGAACATGCTACAGGTCATTTACTTTATGCTCGTTTTTGGGTGAAATTAATGAAAGATAGAGGGTTTGTTAATGTTGAGGAACCTTTTAAAAAATTGATTAATCAAGGAATGATATTGGGGACTAGTGCTATTGTTTCTGGAGTTTGGGTTAGTTTCTCTAACTGGAATTCAGTAAGTGATTCAGATGAAGATAACCTTACTATTTCAGAAGACGTTACAAGACCATTTTTACTTGTTTTATCGAAAGACAAACTTGATAAAATTAATGAAGGAGGAGATGTAGCTGAAATAATCAACTGGGTAAAGTCAAATTATCCTAATTCTCAAATTGTATCTGAGATTGATCGAAGTAAACCTACAAATAATGTTTTTAATTTTTCAGCATTTACGGGCCATGTGGATGTCTCTTTAGTGAATAGTTCAGATGAATTGGATTTTGAATCTTTTAAAAAATGGAGGCAGGAATTCTATAATGCCCAACTTTTAAACGTCGAACCATACAAAGTACAAAGAGAAGTCGAAAAAATGTCAAAACGCTGGTATAACGTTGTAAACCCAGAAGACATTTGCAATCAATACGGAGCAGATAGTCTAAGATTATACGAAATGTTTTTGGGTCCATTAGAGCAATACAAGCCTTGGAATACAGCAGGTATTACAGGAGTACATAGCTTTCTTAAAAAACTTTGGAAATTATACCATCAAGGAGAAAACGGTACATTTTACGTTTCGAGTGAAAGTTCCCCTCCTTGGGAGGGGTTAGGGGAGGCTTTAAAAACATTACATAAAACCATAAAGAAAGTACAAGAAGATATTGAGAATTTCTCTTTCAATACATCGGTATCTACATTTATGATTGCTGTAAACGAATTAACGGCTCAAAAATGTACAAGTAAAGCTATTTTAGAACCGTTGTTGGTTTTAATATCGCCTTATGCACCGCATATTGCAGAAGAACTTTACAGCCAGTTAGGAAATAAAGAGTCGATTTCAACAGCAGAATTCCCTGTTTTTGATGCGAGTCATTTGGTAGAGAGTAGTAAGAATTATCCGATATCTTTTAATGGAAAGATGCGATTTACTATAGAGTTGCCAATGGATATGAATAAAGAAGATATTGAAAAAGAAGTGCTATCTCATGAAAAAACAAAAGCGCAATTAGAAGGCAGAACCCCTAAAAAAGTAATTGTTGTGCCAGGAAAAATTGTAAATATTGTTGGGTAACATATTCCTGCGAAGGCAGGGATCTCATTAATTAAAGTGAAAAACATGAAAACTTATAATATTGGCTTTCTTTTTTAAATAGACTTTTTCTTAAACAGAACTCAGTCCATCAATGGTCAAGCCCATATTATCTATATTGATAACAGACTTAATTACTTATTTTTATTGTATTAAAAACAGGAACAGTTAAATCAAACTTTAAAAAACATTGGTGCTTTAAAGCCCATAACTCAGTTT
>CALGLR010000093.1 GCA_937959395.1 uncultured Flavobacteriaceae bacterium
GTTATGGGCTTTAAAGCACCAATGTTTTTTAAAGTTTGATTTAACTGTTCCTGTTTTTAATACAATAAAAATAAGTAATTAAGTCTGTTATCAATATAGATAATATGGGCTTGACCATTGATGGACTGAGTTCGATATAAAGATGTTAGTCATCAAAAATCGTCAATTCGAAGTGATTTTTTTACAACAAAGTAAAAAAATAGTATTGAGAATAGGTTTTTGTTACGAAAATCACTGTTTGCGATACACTTCTCCTAAAGTCGATCCCGAAGCTTTGGGACGAACTGACGTAATTTCATTATAGCGAACTCATTACATCATTGAAAAATGAAACAATTCAAAAGACAAAAAAATAATACCCTCTTTTATTACAAAATCAAACTTAAAGAACTTGTATTATCAAAAATTAGATTTTACAATGAAGCTTATATTTTGTTAAAGTGTTAAAAATAATATCATGAAATATTATAAACGTAACTCATTTAACGTTCTCATTTGTTAAAAAATATTGAAAACCCTTTAGGATTTCCCTAAAATTCAAAAAGCTTAAATGACATCATAATAAAAAACCGTCTAAAATAAATTTTAGACGGTTTTCACAAGATCAATATTGTGTTTATATCATTTTGGCTTTTAAATAGCACACATAATTCGTTTCTATTTTAATCATCTTTCTTCTAAAAAGAGAACCCTAACTATTTTATGTTTAGATTTTTAAAAATTGTATGATCAAAAAACAATTTAAATTATTAATGCACGATTTCAAAGCTAAAATGGTAAGGATTTAAAACTAGTAAATTATCGCTTTTTTAACAGCAATTTCACCATTATGACTCGCTCTAATAATATAAATTCCTCTATCTAATTTTGATGTATTAAAACTAGTTGTTTTTCCTTCGTCTAATTTTAGACTCTTAATCAGTCTACCAGACAAATCGATAATCTCAATTAGAGTCCCTTCAAAATCACCTTTTATATTAAGATTCTCAGTTTTAGAGTTGAAAAATGTATTGAAAGTAAACGCATTCAGATCTATTGTATTTTCAATCGCAATTTCTCCTTTTCTAATAGTCTTAGACTTTCTCGCTTTTCTTACGGCAGCTCTAGCATCTAAAAGACCATAACCCATCATTTGATGCCACGAGCCGTTGGGTCTAAAACCTAAATTTTTATATTTATAAAGATCCCCTCTTACTTTTCTAGCAGTACTTTCTATAATTTTATTAACCTCTTTTGCAGTAAGTTTAGGATTAACGCTTAAGATAAGAGCTGCTACTCCAGATACTAGTGGTGCCGCAAAAGAAGTGCCAACAACCTGAAAATCTGCATCTTGAAATCCATTTACTCCATTAAATTCATCCGTTCCATTATTAACTGTATAGCCATACATTTCTACTCTATTCTCCGGAACGCCAAGCCCAATTAATTGTTTTTTATTATGTTTTGTTGTTGTAACCATATATTCACCTGGCGCCACTAAATCAAGCGATTTTCCAAAACCTGAAAAAGTTGATTGTTTTCCATTGGCATCTATTGAACCTACAGCTAAAATGTCTGGATTGGAATTTGCAGGATAAAGTACTTCTTTACCAAAATTACCAGTCGCAAAAACGACAGCACATCCTTTTCCATTTCTACCCTTAGTTAATGCATTCTTTATAGCATCGTCTAGCATTTTAGATTTATAGGTAGAAAACCAAGAGTTATTAATTACATCTGCACCATTTTTCCATGCCCAATTTATCCCAGCACTTAGTTTTCTAATTCCCGTGGTGTTTTGTTCAGTAAAACCATTACTAATTATCATGAGTTTACAGTTTGGAGCAATACCTCTTATTCCTCTTTTGTTCGCTGTAGCTCCTATAATGCCACTAACGTTTTCTCCATGATTGAATGATCCTAGTCCTCCAAGCCTTTTAGATGGACTCTTAAAAGAATCTGCATCAAAACTTTTTGGGTGTAAATTTTTTATTAAGTCCTCATGCTCTTTTTCTATTCCTAAATCGAAAACGGCAACATTAATTTTTTTCCCCTTAGAGACACCCCAAGCACCTAGTGCTCTTATATCAATACCTTTGGTAGCTTTTATATCTTTTGTTGCTGGCAACGAACCTATTTTTGGTTCCCCTTTACGCAATAATTGACCTCTGTTTTTTAAATACCATTGGTGTTTAAAATATCTGTCTGAAATTCCTCCTTTTACTTTGTTTTTAGGGTCTGTTTCCTCTATATTTTTCGCCGAATCGTCATAAAAACGAGTAAGTAATCCGCTCATCTTAAATTCTGGCTCAGAAGCTTCAAATAAACCTGTCTCAAAAAAAACATTAGCCATTTGCAATGCGTTTTTGCCTGTTTTCTTTGTAACAGAAATCGTGTACCAAAGCGGCATAAATTTGTCACTACCCAAAACTTCCACCTTATTTTTTTTAGCCAATTTGTTTAGTAGTTTTAAATCACTACTATTATTTAACTTAATAAAAAAGTTTGAAGTTAATCCTAGCTCTTTACCTTTAGATAAGAAATTAGGCGAAGCCATAATAACATTTTCTAAATTATTGTAGTCGCTAATAATTTGATAGTAATCACTATCACTCATTCTTTTATTCTCACCTAATTTTAGATCCACATTGTATGCAGACTCATGAGTATTAACTCTTTTATTAGAACTATTAATAAAATTTTGAATATTGTCCTTTTCTCCTTTTTCGAGCACGCCACCATTTGCAAGCCTCATTGCTTTGGCATTATTCCCTTTCAAAGTTAAAGAGATCGATTTAGTATTTATTTGTAATGGCACTTTTTCTCCATTGTAATAATAATGGTTTTCTTTTTTACTTGTTTGGCTATTCGAAAAGTGAACAGTAAAAACCAACAAGATTACAATCAATAATTTGTTTTTCATTTTTATAATTTTAAAAAGTTTGACATTTACATAGTTTCTAGAAAACTATATAACTGATGTAATATTAAGTTGTTATATTTAAATAAAAACACCTTTTGCAGTTATATTACAGTTTTTTATTACTAAAATGCAGTTTTATTAAAGGTTTATAGATCTAAATAAGTTATTCTCATTACTTATAACATTGCAATTCTTATCCTTTCAATTATTTGTTAGATTAAAAAAATAAAGCACTAAGAAGCATTGATTTTAAAACAAATAATAGCATTTTATATAATAATTATTCAAAAAAAAGAACGTCACACAAAAAATAAGAGTAATAATTGTTTATTTTATAAATAAATAGTTAAATACCTATCAATATTTATTTCTTACTATACACTCATCTCAACTTTTTCAAGTTGCCAAAAAATTAGGCATTTTCAATCTGTTTTTTATTTCCATAATCTAGCCGTGAAACTCTAAAAAAAAATCCTAAACCCAAAAAGTTTAAATATATTCTCAATATGAAGCGAAAATTAAATGAATTATTTGATGCTTTTTATGACAGAATTAGTAATAACCGTATTTTTATACATTAAACGACATAAAATTAAATACTACCCTAAAAATGATTACTAAGCCAGAGATTATAAAGCGATTTGTTAGTTATGTAACTATTGATACCGAATCTGATCCAGAAAGTGACACCACACCTAGCACCAAAAAACAATGGGATTTAGCCAATAAATTAGTTGAAGAGCTAAAAGTAATTGGAATGGAAGACGTTACAATTGATGAAAACGCCTACATTATGGCCACTTTACCAAGTAATGTTGACCATCACGTACCAACAATTGGTTTTATCTCTCATTTTGATACCACTCCAGATTTTACTGGCGCCAATGTAAAACCTCAGATTATTGAATCTTATGACGGATCTGATATTGTTTTAAACGAAGCCCAAAACATTATCTTATCACCAAGCTATTTTGAAGATTTGCTTCAATATAAAGGACAAACTTTAATTACTACAGATGGCACAACTTTATTAGGTGCCGATGATAAAGCTGGAATAACTGAAATTATATCGGCAATGGAACACCTTATTCAACACCCAGAAATTAAACATGGTACTATTAAAGTAGGGTTTACACCAGATGAAGAAATTGGTCGCGGTGCTCATAAATTTGATGTTGAAAAATTTGGTGCAGATTGGGCTTATACTATGGATGGAAGTCAAATAGGAGAATTAGAATATGAGAATTTTAATGCTGCTGGTGCTAAAGTTACTGTAAAAGGAAAAATTGTACATCCTGGTTATGCAAAAGGTAAAATGATAAACTCCATGTACATAGCTACAGAGTTTATTAATTCGTTACCAAGAATGGAAACTCCAGAACATACAGAGGGTTACCAGGGCTTCTTTCATTTATATTCTATTAAAGGCGAAGTAGAAGAAACCGTATTACAATATATTATTAGAGATCATGACCGTGGCCATTTTGAAGCTCGAAAAGAGGTTATAGAAAAACTCGCTAAAGAGTTAAATTCTCAATATGGAAGGGAAGTTATTGAAATAGATATTAAAGATCAATACTATAATATGAAAGAAAAGGTAGTCCCTGTTATGCATATTGTAGATATTGCTGAAGAAGCCATGAAAGCACTTAACATAAAACCATTAATAAAAGCTATTAGAGGAGGAACTGATGGATCACAATTAAGTTATATGGGATTACCGTGTCCAAATATTTTTGCTGGCGGACATAATTTTCATGGACGCTACGAATATGTTCCTGTAGAAAGTATGATAAAAGCCACTGAAGTGATTTGTAAAATAGCTGAACTCACTGCAAAAAACTAAATTAGAAATATAGTGCCATTTATCGATTGTTTTTGAATTATATCGAAATAAATGTTTTACTTATTATCAAAGAAGTAGAACTATGTAATAAGGGATATTTTTAATTATGAACTCGTTTAAACTTTTTGGATTTAAGCGAAAATTAGTCATTTTGGATTTGGTTGACGGCTTTTTTGAATTGCATAGCATCGCTACGGAATGAAAAGAAGGCTAAAACCAGATACAAAAGGGCAATTTTTTAGCAAATTGAAAAGTTTAGACGAGTTCTATAACTTAATTAAAAAATAAACATGGAAAATATTACTAGTTCACTATCAAGTTTTTACGATTCTCTTGCTTCTGGCATTGGAAGTTTTGCTCCTTCTATTTTAGGAGCTATAATTGCTTTTATTATTGGCCTATGGGTCGTAAAGTTTCTTATGAAACTTATTCGTAAAGGTTTCGATAAAACGGCTATGGATGCGACACTAAAACCTTTTCTAATAACTGTAATATCTTTTGCTTTAAAAGCAGTATTATTTATAGCCGTTGCAGGTATCGTAGGTATTCAAGTCGCTTCTTTTATTGCCTTATTAGGTATTGTAGGTGGTGCAATTGCTTTAGGTTTCCAAGGTTCTCTTGGACATTTAGCATCTGGAGTTATGTTACTTTTATTTAGACCTTTTAAAGTTGGTGACCTAATCGAAGTAAATGGAGAGTTAGGATTTGTAAGAGAAATTTCTGTTTTTGTTACTTTTCTTGAAACATTTCAGAATAAAACATCAATCTTACCTAATGGTTCAATTACTGCTAATAAAATTGTAAACTATTCTACAATAGGAAATCTTCGTGTAGACATGCCGTTCGCAATAAGATATGGAGCAGACATTAAAAAAGCAAAAGCGATTGCTTTAAAAGTATTAGAAAATGATAGCAATGTTTTAAAAGATCCTGCACCTAGAATAGCAGTTAATAATTTAGGTGAAAATGGTGTGGAATTATTAGCGTTACCTTATTCGACATGTGAACAATATTGGGATGTATACTGGGATACAAGACAACAAATTGTAGAAGCGTTAGGAGAAGCAGGATTCGAAGCGCCACTTCCTCAGCGTATCGTAACGATGACTCAAGCATGATAATTATTTATGCGAATTTTATCTGATCGCTTAAAAAATAAATGAAACAATAGTACTAAAATACCAATCAAAATTAGTTTTTATTAGATTAAAAAAGCAACCAAATCAAGGTTGCTTTTTTTTGTTTCTAGCTTTATTATATTAAATTGTTGTAATTTAATTAAGTCTTTACGTTAGCATTAATTTATGAAAAAGCGCCTGTCAATTTTTAAAATCTTGATTTTCTTAACCGTTCAGTCTTGCTCAGGTCAATATTTTGAACAGAAAATTGAAATTGACAATTCGCTAAATTCATTTGATATAAAAGTGGATTCTATTGTAGCTAAAAAAATGAATACTTACAATATCCCTGGACTTTCAATTGGTATTGTGCAAGGCGATTCGATAGTATATTCAAAAGGTTACGGAATAAAGAATATTAACACCAAAGATTCAGTCAGAAGAAACACGAATTTTCATACTGCCTCTATTAGTAAATTGTTTACTGCTCAAGCAATAATGATACTCGTACAGGAAAACAAGATTAGCCTTGACAACAAATTGATAGAGATTATTCCTGAATTAAAGTATAAGGATGAACGATCAAAAAATATTACTTTAAAATCTTTGCTTAATCACACATCTGGTTTAACAGACGTAAGTAACTATAATTGGAAAAACAAGAATCAATCTGACAATAGTTTGAGAGATTATATTTTAGGTCTTAACTTAAAATTACTATCTGAACCGCATACAGAATACAACTACAGTAATTTAGGATATAACATTTTGGGTTATGTAATCGAAAAACTATCGGAGACCAATTTTGACGAATTTGTTAAAAAAAATATTCTAATCCCAAGTAAAATGTCAAATAGCGATTTCAGATATTTTAAAATAGCTGATTCAATAAAAACATCTCCACATTCTAAAAGAATGATTTCTAAAAAAGTATATGAACGAAAAATTTACCCTTATACACGAGAGCAAGCGCCAAGTAGTACACTAAATTCATCAGCTATTGATTTGAGTAAGTGGATGATTTCATTTTTAAAATCATCAAACAGTTTGAGTTCTGAAAAAAGTTTTGAAAGAATGTTTAAGCCAAGCTTCAATAAATATCCATACATTGGTTTAGGCTTTCAGTTAAGCAATTTGAACAAAGAAAAAACTATTGGACATTATGGAGGAGATAAAGGATACAGAAGTTATTTGATTATGGTTCCAGAAAAAAGAATTGGATTAGTATTATTAGCGAATTGCGATTATGATGAAGATTTTAGGCAAGAAATATTACATCCGATAGTAAAACTAATGCTAACAGCGCATATAAAAAATAGCGAGAGTGATTGATAACATATGGGTTTGATCATTTTTGAAAAGTCACGTCAGTTCAAGTGCTTTGACATTAGGAGAAGTGCATCGAGAACAGTGATTTTTGTATCAAAAAACTATTCTCGATATCATTTTTTTTCACTTTGTTTAAAAAAATCACTCAAATTGACGGTTTTTGATCACTAACACATTTATACCCAACTCAGGTTAGAAATATAAAAAGTAAGACTCCCTATTTCTAGGGAATAACAAAAAAATGCAATGAAAAAAGTTTTTTCGGTTGAAGAATATATAGAGCTACATTCTCAATATTCTGAAGGTTTAATATTACTACGCGAGCTTTTAAAAACTACTGAACTAGAAGAAACACTTAAATGGAAAATGCCTACTTATACACTTAATAATAAGAATGTAATTAGCATGGGTGCTTTTAAACACCATTTTTGTTTGTGGTTTCATAATGGGGTTTTTATAAATGATAAAGCTCAAAAATTAGTTTGCGCTCAAGATGGGAAAACAAAATCGATGCAGCAATATCGTTTTAATTCTATTAATGATATTGAGAAATCATTAGTGAAAAATTATATAAATGAAGCTATTGAAAATCAGAAATTAGGAAAAGAACACAAACCCGCAAAAAAAGAAAAAAAGCCCTTAATCATTCCTCCAGAATTACAGAGCGCTTTAAAAAATAATAGTAATCTATCCTCTTGTTTTGAATTATTATTACTTACCAAAAAACGTGAGTTCTGCGAGTATATTAGTTCTGCAAAACAAGAAAAAACAAAACTAGCACGATTACATAAAATAATCCCAATGATTTTAAATAATATTGGGTTGAATGATAAGTATAGAAAGTGATAACGTTTTACTTAAAACCCGTCTAATTCTTTTTAGATTTACTATTTGTACGCTTTTCTTTATTTTTTACAAAAATTAATTTGCTTTTACGTTTTGAGGTTTCTCGTTGATCGAGCTCAAAATCGCCTATCGATTTAATTAATGGCGTTAACTTATCAAATCCATAATTTCTAGAATCAAAATTTGGTTGCTTTTTTTGTAATAAACTACCAACATCTCCTAAGAAAGCCCAACCATCATCATCAGATAGATCCATAATAGTGGTTCTAATTAAGTTAATTTCCTTTCGGGTTATTTTATCGACATCGGTTTTGGTTAATTCTTTATTGTCATCATTTTTCTTTTCAGCTTGGTTTTTTAGAATTTCTATATAAATGAATTTATCGCAAGCAACAATAAAAGGATTTGGAGTTTTCTTCTCTCCAATACCAATAACTTGCATTCCAGCCTCTCGTAATCGCGTCGCTAATCGTGTAAAGTCACTATCACTTGAAACTAAACAAAAACCATTGACTTTACCACTATAAAGAACATCCATCGCATCTATTATCATCGCAGAATCCGTTGCATTTTTTCCTGTAGTGTATCCATATTGTTGAATAGGCGTAATTGCATTTTCTAACAATAAGTTTTTCCATTTGGTAAGGTGTGGTTTAGTCCAATCTCCATAAATTCTCTTAATGGTAGGGTTTCCATACTTTGCAATTTCTTCCATCATTTCTTTTACATGTGCCGATGGAATATTATCACCGTCTATAAGTACGGCTAAGTTTATATTAGTATTCATATGTTTGGCATTATTCAATGCTATCTTTTTAATTCTAATTAACGATTAAATTTAATGTAATTTTTTCACAAAAAATCAATCTATGTCACAAGAAGTTAATAGCATTTATTTGTATAGAGAAGCTAGTCTATAAAATGTAGCATTTAGAAACTGTTATTTTCCAGCTTTGCAATTTTTAAGTATATTTTATATACGACGAGTGATAATATTACTCTGCTAATTCTTTTAACCCGATTTATGTATTAACCTCAGTTCGACATAAAGATGTTAGTGATCAAAATCGTCAATTCGAGTGATTTTTTTTGCAACAAAGTGAAAAAAAATAGTATCGAGAATAGGTTTTTGATACAAAAATCACTGTTCTCGATACACTTCTCCTAATGTCGATCCCGAAGCTTCGGGACGAACTGACGTGATTTCCTTATATCAAACTCAGATTTATAATATTAAAATTATTGAATATATATCATTAGTTTTACTGCTTTAGAGGCAATAATTAATATTTTTAATACTGAAGCCATTTAAATTTTTTGGATTATAACGAAAATTAGGAGTTTTGAGACAGTTTAGAGGCTTTTTTGAGTTGCATAGCTTTGCTACGGAAGGAAAAAAAGATTATAAAATGGCTAAAAAGAGCAATTTTTTAGCTAATTGAAAAAGTTTAAATGACTTCACTGTATAACTATCATATAATCACAATAGCTATTTCTCTAATTTAACAATTTCGATGAAGTCATTATTCTTTGCGACAATTATATGTTTCTTATTTCCTATAGTAATTTCAGCTAAATCTTTAACATCACCTTTTAAAAACAAACCGCTTTCTTTTGGAGATAAGGCTTCAAAACCACCTTTACTATTACCCTTTAAAAATAGTCCTAAACCAGCATCTGCTCTGGGTGTTTCTACTTCAGAGGCATAAAGATTCCCCCCTAATACAATATCTAAATGGCCATCTTTATTATAATCGTTTATAAGCATTTGATTAATTGGTGCAAATTGTGCTTCTACAGGTAATTTATGTTTTATAAATTTCCCGTCTTTATATTCTAAATACAAACTTGCAAACGATTTTACTTGGTAATGAATTCCCTTTTTTAATTTTTTTTCATCATAAACCTCATCTAAAGTGGCTAATGAAAAATCGTCATAATTTTTAAATTTCTTTTTAATTGAAGGCATTTGCTGAGAAGAACATTCTCTGCCTCTAACTGGATACTTCTTGCCTTCGTTATAATAACTTAAAACAATATCGTTACGGTTGTTACCATCAAAATCATTAAGATAAATATCGAATGTTTCATTTTCGCTGGCTTTGTATTTGTAATTCAAACCTAAATTCCCTGCTACTAAATCAAAATCGCCATCGTTATCAAAATCTTCACTAGCGAGACTAAACCACCACCCTAAAGTATCTTCTAAACCTAAAGCTTTTGTAACTTCTTTAAACTTTCCTTTATTATTTTTAAATACACGTATAGGCATCCATTCGCCAGTAATAAACAAATCGTCCCAACCATCTTTATCATAATCCATCCATTTAGAAGTGGTTACTAATCCTATTTTCTCAAGCTGGGGCAATATTTTTGGTGTGGCTTCAATAAACCGAGGAGAACCTTTAACACTTACATTTTCTAAAATATGGCTGTTTGCAGGAAATGGATAGTTACCAGGAACTAAGCGTCCGCTTACAAATAAATCTAAATCGCCATCTTTATCATAATCATTAGCAGATACTCTTCCACCACTTGTAAATAAACGTGGTAAAGCCTCTACACTTTTTATAAAATTTCCTTTACCATCGTTAACATATAAACGATCTTGAAGTTTGGGAGAACCAGATTTAAACTCATTCCCACCACTAACAATATAAAGATCGTTATCACCATCATTATCGGCATCGAAAATATGTGCATCCATATCTTCATATTGCCTATCATTTGCTAAAATTCTTGTTTTTTGTTGTTCAAAAGTTCCATCTATTTTTTGGTAAAATAATCCTCCAGGGTATTGGGTTGCTGCTCCTATATAAAAATCGTCTAAGCCATCACCATTTAAATCTCCAACCGCGATTCCAGGACCAAATTGAGATGTTTTGTGAGGTAATAAAACTTCATATTTAAAATCATCATACCTGTTTTCTTTATGTTTATATAGCGCTAGAGTATCTTTTACTGTTTTAAATAGTGTTTGTTTTTCTATGCTATTGCTCGCTATAGTATTTACTATTGCATCTTTATAATTTAAAGTTAATCGTTGGTTGGCTTCTACATTGTCTAATCGCTGTACTTTACCATTTGGCCAGATAACCTCTAACTCATTTATAGATGTGGCTTTCCCAAGTCCAAAATGCAACTCGGGAGCTACAGAAGATTGAAAACCGCGACTTAAGGTTAGTTCTTGAATTTGAATTTGATCACCAATTTTTAATCGCACTTTGCTTCCTAGGCCAAATCTATTCTTGCGCGTTCCGTTTAGTTTAATCGTTAAATGATTATTTAATGCTGCGCTTGTATTTTCAAAAACCGAAGCTTCTTCATCTATATTATTGGTTACAATTTCTAAATCACCATCATTATCTAAATCGACATAAACAGCACCATTAGAAAATCCTTTATGAGAAATCCCCCAATAGTCATTTGCTTTTTCAAAAGTTAAATCACCTTTATTTCGATACACATAATTATCTATAGGTTCAGAAGGGATACGAAGTGTTTTTGCTAAGAGACTGTCTTTGTTTTTCTTTTCACTTTTTAAGGCATTAAAATAATCTTTATTATTAATCTCTCTTCTGGTGCCATTAGAAATAAATAAATCTTTAAAACCATCATTATCCAAATCTGCAAACAATGGTGACCAACTCCAATCTGTAGAAGACAATCCTGCTAATCTAGAAATATCACTAAAATTAGGAATTCCATTTTCTACAGTACCAGAATTAATTTGCAATGTATTTTGCATAAATTGATACTGAAACCCTACTTTCTCTATATTATCGAACATTAATGGATCCATACTAGCCATATTTGCCTTAGAGCGTCTATTGGAAGCGGCATCCATATCCATTTGAAAAATATCTAAATGACCATCGTTATTAAAATCGGCTATATCCACGCCCATTCCATAAAAAGATGTGTGTTGAGTTGCTTCTTTTATTACGTTTCTAAATGTGCCATCTTGATTATTTATGTACATACAATCTGGCGTTGCAAAATCATTAGATACGTACATATCTGGCCAACCATCTTTATTAAGATCACTTACCGTAACACTTAGTGACAAACTGTATAATTTCAAATTTGCGGCTTCTGTAACTTTTGTGAATTTACCGCCATCGTTTCTATAGAGATGGTCTGATTCTGTATCTCTAACACGATCCATTCTCATTTTGAAATTATAGCTATTATATTGAAAAGGAGTTATAGGGTAATTGGCTACATAAACATCTAAATCGCCATCTAAATCATAATCAAAAAAAGAGGCATCTACACTATTTCCTTTATCATTTAGTCCATATTTATTTGCCTGTTCTGTAAATGTAGAATCTCCATTATTGATATATAGTAAGTTTTCTTTACTTCCAGATTGCCCTGCAACGAGCACGTAAATATCTAAAAAGCCATCACCATTTACATCGGCCATTGTAGTACCTGTAAACCAACTATCATCACCTTCAATTTTAGATTTTTTTGTAATATCTTCAAATTGCAAATCTCCTTTGTTGAGATACAATTTATTATCTACCATATTACCTGTAAAAAACAAATCTATTAACCCGTCATTATTAATATCACCAGCAGAAACACCACCACCCATATATAAGTATGGATAGGTAAAATAATTAAGCGTATCGTTTTCGGTTAAGACATTTGAAAAGGATATTCCAGAATTTGCACTATCAAGCTTATTAAATATTTTAACAAACTCTTTTTTAGGATCCACATTAGATTGAATGATTTCTTTCTCTTCTTCTTTACAATTAAAAAGAACGATAAAAAAAAGCAGGCACCAAAAAGCTTTCATTACTCTTTATTTTTTTAAGGATTTATAATACCAAAAATAGTTTAAAATTTAATTGAATAAGAGCCCCTTTACCTATATTCTTTATTAAGATAACAAGATAAAGCTCTTTTGTTTTTTTTAGCAAAAAAAAATCATAAAAAAACAGGGGAATATCCCCTGTTTTTTATCTAATAAACAAACATCCAATTATTAATACCCAGAGTTTTGATCTCCAGAATTAATATTTGGATTAGTATCTATTTCTCCTTGAGGTATTGGCATATATCTATGAACTGAAGGATTGTATGGTCTTGGTTGACCTTCATTTCCTGTACTATCATTATCGTCATAAGTGGTTAACTCTGTGGCATCTAAACCCCAGCGTACTAAGTCATCAAAACGATGTTGTTCAGCACACAACTCTACCATACGCTCATGAACAACGGCTTTAAACACACCATCATTGGTAGCAACAGGATATCCTCTTAAATCCATTTCTGCCGAGCCATATAAAGGCAAGTTAAAACGGTTACGTATTTCGTTTAAGTAAAATACAGCTCCTGGCTCAGTAGTTCCTATATTACCAAGTCCTAAAGCAACTTCAGCTTGCATTAAAACAACATCAGCATAACGAAGGAAACGCGTATTTGTAGTTCCCTCAGGCACCGTTGCTTCATTTTCATACAATTGAGAAAATTTATACCAAATATCACCGTTTCCGTTAGTATAAATATTTCCTGGCCCATAAGAATCGCCATCTTCTAAAATGGCTATTGCTTTTCTAGGGTCATCTACTTCAAATTCATCAATCATTTTTTTCGATGGTCTTAAATTACCCCATCCCGAATACTCTTGAGCATGAAATGTAATTTCTGCAGTTCCTTGCCCAGTTCCAGTCCATGTATCTGCAGGATTATTATCTGCTGTAAAAGAAACCTCGAATAAAGATTCGTCATTATATTCTCCGGCATTATTAAAATTATCCTCGTAATCTGCAGCAGGTAATAAACTATATCCTGTAATTTGGTCGAATGCCATTTTTGCCATAGCATAATTCTCTTTATGCAAATACACTTTACCTAGCATCCCTAATGCAGCACCTTTAGTGGCTCTTCCGTTATTAGTTTGATCTTTAGTAAACAATAATTGAGAAGCAATTGTAAAATCATTGATAATTAATTCATAGATTACATCTTCACTAGCTCTAGCCTGCCCTATATTATCTTCAAATATGTGAATTGGAACTCCTCCATATCTTTTAACTAACAAATAATAGAATAATCCTCTCATGAAATGAGCTTCACCTATCGCATTATTTGCATCATCTTCTGTATAATTTGTTGTAGAAATCTGAAGGTTAGCTTGAATGGTAGATAAACTTACTTCACTCAAAATAAAGTTAGCTTTAGCAATCCCATTATAACATTGCGACCAATACGCACCAGTTTGTTGTAGAGTTGATGACATATTAAACTGATAAGAAGGTAGAAAATTTTCATCACTTGAAGCTACCATTTCATCTGAAAAAGAATCTGGCAATATGTACGCATATCTTTGATACAAACCTTGTGTTTGAAGATGCGCATATAATGATGCAGATGCAGATTCTAATTGTTTTTTTGTTTCAAAAAAGGTTTCGGGTAGAATCCCATTTTTATCAACTACTGTAACATCATCATCACATGAAACAAAGGAAATTATTGTTAACAATCCGATTAATGTTATGAATTTTAGATTATTTTTTTTCATAATATGCATTTTTTAAAATTCTATTTGTAATCCAGCTAGTATTGTTCTTGGCTGTGGTCCTCTACCTCTATCAATATTAAGGCCTTCAATATTTCCATTTGCATTGTAATAAGGCTCTATTTCTGGATCTAACCCACTATATTTTGTTATTGTAAATAAGTTTTGTGATTGTGCATATACTCTAATTTTTGATAATGCGCCATTAAATACCGATTTCAGCTCTTTGTCGAATGTATATCCTAAAGATAAGTTTTTTAAACGAGCATAAGAAGCATCTTCAATATAACGTGATGATATTTCATTATTATCATTCACACCAAATCTAAATCTAGGAACATTAGTAACATCTCCTGGGTTTTGCCATCTATTTAATACTTCTACACCTCTATTTAAGACAATTTGCTGCGATTCTAAATTATAGACATTCCCATTAAAGGCATCAACACCCTGAACACCTGTAAGCAAAAATGAAAGATCAAACTTTTTATAATTAAAGCCTAAATTTATTGTGTACGTAAAATCTGGGTTAGGATCTCCAATAATAACACGGTCTTCATCAGTAATATCTCCATCTCCATTAATATCTCTATATTTAGCATCTCCTTCTTGTACTACATATGATGCACCCGAATTAGGATCTAGGTTATCTGCACCCAAGTCATCAATAATATCTTGATTTGTAGAATACACACCATCAAATATAAAACCATAAAAATGATATGCAGATTCTCCTACTGCAAGCCTACTTACTTGAGTTGCTCTAGGCACAAAGTTAGCTCTAAAAATCTCATCGGCATTACCAATTACATCTACGACATTATCTGCTTTAGTAAGGTTTGCCCATGCATTCCACTGGAAATCGCCTTCATAATCATTGAATCCTAAGGTAAACTCTAATCCATCGGTAGTAATATCTGCTGCATTTACAGAAATAGATCCTCCAGTATTATTTCCACCAGGAATCCCAACTGATCCTGGAGCTACTTGTCGTATTAATAAATCATTGTTTTTATTATTAAAATAATCAAAAGAGAAAGTTAATTTATCATACCATAACCCTAAATCAAATCCAAAATTTTGTTTAATACTCTTTTCCCATGTTAAATCTAAATTTGTAGCACCGCCAGGAGCAGTTCCTAGAACTAAACCACCGTCTAAAGGAAAGTTAAATATTGACTCTAATAGTGATCTGTATGAATTTCTAGGTATTTGATTATTCCCAGTTTCACCATAACTCCCTCTTAACTTTAAATTCGTAAACACCTCATTGTTTTCTAAAAATGCTTCTTTAGATACTACCCAACCTAACGATGCTGCTGAAAAAGTACCTGTTTGTTTTCCTGGTGCAAATCTTGATGATTTATCACTACGTATAGAAGCTGATAATAAATATTTACTACCAAAATTATAGTTTAATCGCCCTAAATAAGATATTAAATTTTCTTCCTCTAAAACACTAACAGTTGAAGCCCCACTTGATACCAAAATAGGTACTTGAGACGATACTGCATTAATACTAGCTCCTGTAACCGATTCAAAATTTGTTTTTTGGCGCTCGGACACTACAGTAACATTGAAGTTATGTTTTTCTGCGAATGTTTTATTGTAAGAGAGTGAATTTGTGAAAATAGTAGACACATTATCTGTTCTAGTTTTAGATACATTTGTATCTGGTTTATTAAATTGCCCACCCTCATCGTAAGCTCTTAATATCAAATCTTGATTTACAAAAAAGGCATCTAAACCCAATTGAGATCTAAATGTTAAGCCCTCAAACAACTCATACTCCCCATATAGAGAACCTATAGCTGTTGTTGTTTTTGTTAAATTATCATCAGAATCTTGAACACGAATTTGGTTTCTTGAATTATTTGCATCAGCCTGTGTAGAACCAGAAAATGTCCCATCTGGGTTTCTTACTCTTGTATATGGAGCCGAAGATAAAATATTAAACAATGGCTCTCTTCCATCACTTAATTGTGGTGCGACTCTATTAGAAAACCCTAAACCAAAAGTTTCTCCCATTCTGAATTTATCAGTAATGTTAAATTCACTATTGGCATTAAAAGTTTGTCTTTTAAACTTCGTATCAATATAGATACCTTCTTGATCGAAATGTGAAGCGCCAAAGCTAAATGTTCCTGTATCACTTCCTCCAGATGCGCTAAAATCATAGTTAGTAATTGGAGCCGTTCTAAACAGTTCGTCTTGCCAATCCGTTTCAACGCCATTTCCATTAAAATTAGGATCATCATTAACGACATCTATAGTCGTTCCTCCACCATCTGTCTGAGCATTAATTTCTTTTATATACTGAACATATTGTTCAGTATTTAACAAATCATATCGCTTGTTAGAGTTCTGTAAACCTGTGTAAGAACTCGCTTTAAATTTAGTTTTTCCAGCCTGTCCTTTTTCTGTTGTTATGATTACAACACCGTTAGATCCCCTTGATCCATATATTGCAGCAGCAGCAGCATCCTTTAATACATCTATCTTTTTAATAGATCCTGGGTTTATATTATTTAAACTATTGGTAAAAACACCATCTATTACGTACAAAGGATCTCCATTACCAAAAGTACTTAAGCCTCTAATTCTAACACCTGTTTTACCTCCTGGCGACCCATTATTAATAACTGTAACTCCGGCTGCACGTCCTTGAAGTGTTTGCCCAATATCTGCGGCGGGTATTTCCTTTAAATCGCTGCCGCTTACAGTAGAAATTGCTGTTGTTACATCAGATCTTTTTTGAGTTCCGTATCCTATTACGACAACCTCATCTAATTGACTAGCGTCTTCTTCCAGTGTGATATTTATTTGAGCTTGCCCTTCATATATCGCCTCTTTTGAAGTGTAGCCTAAAAAGCTGTAAATAATTGTTGCTCCTGAGCTTACATTATTTAAAGTATAATTACCGTCAAAATCAGCAGTTGTACCATTGCTTGTTCCTTTTATGATTACATTTGCTCCTATTAAAGGACCACTAGTATCTGATACTACACCAGAAATAGTCTGAGCATACAACCCAGTACTAAATACTAATGTGTAAAGGAAAATAAAATTCTTGTTTAGATAGTTTTTCATTGGTATGTTAAAATTTATTTAGTCTTCAAAAAGTTTACTAAAAAGCTAATGAATTAACAATTCTATCATTGGGGAGGTTTGCATATTAACACAATTCATAAAACTATTAAATATGCTTAGAACAAATTTAATCGCGATTATTGCATATAAATAGTATGATTTTATCAAATGTTAATATATTTATATCATAATTTAAAATACTAAAAAAATAATTGCCATGAACGACAATATACACAGAGAGATTACTCAACTTACTCCAGAAGATAGTTTTTTAGTATATGACAGAGTAAAAGATGATTTCGATTTCCCAATTCATTTTCACCCAGAATACGAATTAAACTTTATTCAAAACGGAACTGGTGTTAGACGAATTATTGGAGATCACATGGAAGAAATCGCAGACTACGAATTAGTATTAGTAGGACCAAATCTTGTTCATGGTTGGGAATTACACAATTGTACAAATAAACAGATACATGAAATTACAATTCATGTTAATAACGATTTATTAGATGATAAACTATTAAACAGGAAAATTTTCAAGCCTATAAAAGATATGTTCACAAGATCTAATCACGGGATCTTATTCTCTAAAAAAACAGCTAAAGAAATCACTCCAAGACTTAATCACTTATCTAAAATTCAAGGTATTGATTACTATTTAGAGTTTGTCTCTATTCTTTATGATTTATCTAACTCAAGAAATCAACGCATGCTTTCTACTTCATTTTCTCCTAAAAGTGATTTTGAAAATAGCACTAAAATAAAAAAGGTATACGATTACATTCAACAAAATTATAGCAACAAAATATCTTTAACAGAAATCTCTGAACTCGTAAATATGAGCCCAGTATCATTTAATAGGTTTATTAAAAACAGAACTGGAAAAACGTTTGTAATTTATGTAAACAATACTCGAATTAGTAAAGCCACTAGATTACTTCTCGAATCAGATTTAAGCATTGGAGAAATAAGTTTTAAATGTGGATTTAATAATATTGCAAATTTTAATCGTATTTTTAAAAGAGCTAAAAATTGTACACCTAGCGAGTACAGAAATGAATTTGTTGGTATTAAAAGAGTTCTTTAAATTATTATATGTTGATATAAAAAAAACACGCTACTTATACAATTCTATCAAAAAAATCTTAAAAATGTTAAATAATACCACTATTTGACTATTTAAGTTAATCACTCGAGCTTTCTTTTTTATAATTTTGTTATAACCATTTGAATCTATTAATAAGTGTTTAAATTCTTAGCAAAATAATATTTCTTCACTTCAATAACATAGATCATTTTTTTAATAAACTACTAAAACAACCATATTTAGTTTCAAATTTATCGTACAAAAAATTAGTTTGATAAATAATAAATATAATTATGTTTAACCATTTTAAGAAATTAATCCCTCCAACTTTAATTGCTTTATTTATGAGCTGCAGTGACACAAAAACTAATATACAAACAATAATAACTAACTCCAATAGTTCTATTGAACAAAAAGTAGAAACACTACTTAGTAAAATGACCATTGAGGAAAAAGTGGGACAAATGAACCAATATAATGGTTTCTGGGATGTTACTGGCCCCGTCCCTAAAGAAGGAAATTCTCAAGAAAAATATGAGCATTTAAAAAAAGGATGGGTTGGATCAATGCTTAATGTAAGGGGCGTAAAAAATGTAAAAACGGTTCAAAAAATAGTTGTTGAGGAATCTAGACTAGGTATTCCTTTAATTATAGGATTTGATGTCATCCATGGATACAAAACATTAAGCCCAATACCTTTAGCTGAAGCTGCTAGCTGGGATTTAAAAGCCATAGAAGAATCTTCTAGAGCTGCCGCTATAGAATCTTCTGCTGCAGGAATAAATTGGACTTTCGCTCCAATGGTAGATATTTCTAGAGATGCGCGCTGGGGTAGAGTTATGGAAGGTGCTGGAGAAGACCCATATCTAGGCAGTCTCATTGCAAAAGCAAGAGTGAAAGGATTTCAAGGTAACGACCTCTCAAAGAATAATACCATTATAGCATGTGCCAAACACTTTGCCGCTTATGGATTCTCTGAATCCGGAAAAGAGTATAACACCGTAGATATTGGAACCTCTACACTTTTTAATACAGTTTTACCCCCTTTTAAGGCTGCTGCTGATGCAGGGGTTAGAACAATGATGAATTCTTTTAATGAATTAAATGGTATACCAGCGACAGGAAACGCTTTTTTACAACGTGATATTCTAAAAAAACAATGGGATTTTAAAGGTTTTATAGTAAGTGATTGGGCATCAATCGCAGAAATGCAAAAATGGGGCTACACTAAAGACCTTAAGGGAGCGGCCAAAAAAGCAGCCATAGCAGGGTCAGACATGGACATGGAATCTTATGCATATGTTAAAGAATTGGCTGAATTAGTAAAGAATGGAGAAGTCGAAGAGTCTATAATAGATGATGCCGTAAAACGTATTTTACGTGTGAAATTTGAATTAGGTTTGTTTGATGATCCTTACAAATATTGTGATGAAGAAAGGGAGGAATTAGTAACTAATAGTAAAGAATTACATAAAACCTCTTTGGATATCGCAAAAAAATCTATTGTTCTTTTAAAAAATGAAAAGCAATTATTACCTCTAAAAAAAGAAGGGCAAAAAATTGCATTAATAGGAAGTTTAGCGGCAGACAAAAACAGTCCACTAGGTAGCTGGAGACTAGGATCTGATGATAATTCAGCTGTTTCTGTATTAGAAGGAATGCAAGCTTACAAAAAGAATGAATTAATGTACAGTAAAGGAGCAGATGTCTTTATTAGCCCCACTACTTTTGTAAACGAACTAAATATAAATACAACAGATAAAAGTGGATTTAATGAGGCTATATCCACTGCAAAAAAAGCTGATGTAGTAGTAATGGTACTTGGAGAGCATGGATTTCAAAGTGGGGAAGGACGCAGCAGAACCAATCTGGATTTGCCTGGTGTACAACAAGAACTATTAGAAGAAATTTATAAAGTAAATAAAAACATCGTGTTAGTTCTTAACAACGGTAGACCTTTAACTATTGAGTGGGCTGATGATAATATTCCTGCTATTGTCGAAGCATGGCAATTGGGCTCTCAAACTGGTAATGCTGTAGCCCAAATTTTATATGGAGATTACAATCCCAGCGGAAAACTCCCCATGACTTTCCCTAGAAACGTTGGACAAGTGCCTCTTTATTACAATTACAAAAGTACAGGAAGAGAAGAAGAACTTATAGCAAACGATAAGCCAATGGTTTTTTGGTCACACTACAGTGATGTTAGTAACACACCTTTATATGCTTTTGGCCACGGCTTAAGCTACACAACCTTTGAATACAAAAATTTAAGCATACAAGGACAAGGGGAATCTTTTAATATAAATGATGATATTAATATATCTGTTAACTTAACTAATACAGGAAAAATAACAGGAAAAGAAGTCGTACAATTATATGTTAGAGATTTATTTGCAAGCACAACACGTCCAGTAAAAGAATTAAAAGGTTTTGAATTAGTAGAACTTAAACCAGGAGAAACAAAAACAATAAATTTCACTTTAAATAAGGAAACGTTAGGGTTTTATGACAATAATGGTAAATTTATTATTGAACCTGGAGATTTCAAAATATTTGTAGGTGGAAGCTCAATAACTTCTTTAGAATCTAGCTTTAAACTAGTTTCACATTAAAAAAATTCAAAACTGATCCTCCATATTCATATTTCATAATTTTATCGAAACTATTATTCTTCAATCTGTAGACCTAAGATAAATGGAGGCAGTGTTAGTCCCGAAGCTTTGGGATCGACTTTAGGAGAACAGTGATTTTAGTATAATACCATTTCTGAATTTATTTTACAGTATTTCAGAAATGGTATAAAGAATCTATTCTCGATACTATTTTTTTACCTTGTTGCAAAAAATCACTCCTTGATGATTTTTTGATCACTAACACCCTCATATTAAACAAGTTTTTATGAATAACTATTTTTCAAAATCCTAAAAACTAAAAAAAACATGATTGTATTTCATCGAAAAAATCGATAAAACAACATAAAAATCCGATAAAATATTATCTTTGCGTTGTAAATGTACGCCCCAATGTATAAAAAACTAATACAATTAACATGTATTTTGTTATGCTTGTCCTATTCCATGTTTGGACAAGTAGGCATTAGCACAAATAATCCTCAAGAAGAATTACACATAGCAGGAAGTGGATCTACAATTAGAGTTGATGATTTAAACAGCGCAAATAAGACTAATAATTATGGTATTAGACCTGCTGCAGTACATAGCAATACTAATGGGGATTTAATATTACCACCTGTTCCAACCAATTCTGAAATTTTATTTAATGGGAAAGATATTATTGGTAGTTCTATATACCTTCCTACCGGACTCCAAGGACAAGCTGTTAATAATCAAATATACCAAACACCTTCTTTCACATTAACTAGAAATGCATTAGTTTTAATACAATACTCTATGGGGTTTGCTATTTTTAATAGAATAGCGACGCAAGCAGTTTCTGATAGGAAACCAAGATTAGTTTCTAACTATCTTAGACTTGGCAATGGTACAACTGTCACTTCAGCTACGCATTATGCAAGAACAGGACAATCTTATACCAATTCAATAAGCCCATCTAGTAATTACATTCCAATAGGATGGCATTACAACGGCGCTACAGATGCCTTAATTTTGCCCCCTGGCACTTATAGTTTTCATATGTATGCCTATTTGTTTAATCACGGAAATATAAATGTAAAATCATCAGACAGTTATTCTGCTATATTTGGAGGTTCTTCGAGAGAATATCTAAAAATCACTGCATTTTATTAATCGCTAAATATTATGAAATTAACTAAAAAAAGCGTCATACTAATATTCTTTTCAATAGTTACATGCTTTATAATACAAGCGCAAGTAGGTATTGGCACAACAAATCCGCAACAAGAATTACATATTGTAGGGGATGGTACAGAAACCATAAGAGTTGATGGATTAGGCATTACAAATAGTGCTAATAATTATGGAGTAAACACCTCATTACCCGTACACGTAGATGCTAATGGAAATATGCTAATTCCCAACTCTCCAGCCATGGCAGAATTCGCTTTTAATGGTCAAGATATAATTAGTGGCGATATATATGTTCCTACAGGACCACAAGGCCAAGCTTCTGGTGTCGTACAACTTTACCAGACACCTAGTTTTACATTAACACAACCTGCTTTGGTAATGGTTACTTATAGCATGAGTGCGGTGGTTTGGAATAGAGCAGGTACAATAGCTGTAGATGATGGAAAACCAAAAGTAGTAAATACTTTTTTTTATATCGGAAATGGCTCAACTCCGGATACAAGTATTTCATATGGCAGAAGCTCATTAAATCATTCTAATTTTGCGCCTACATCAGGTAATTGGATTACTAACGGCTATTTTTATAGCACAGCAGTAGATTCTATTTATTTACCTGCTGGAACTTATAGTGTTCATCTAAATGCTTTCATAACTGCAACAACTGGAGTAACTCCACTATTAAATTCTGATAGCTTTTCTGTCGATTTTGGAGGTGCTTCAAGAGAATATCTCAAAGTAATAACCTTTTATTAGATAAAAATGTTTAAAAAATTACTTTTACTATACTTGGCATTATTTTTATGCAACATTTCACACTCTCAAAGAGAAGTGGGGATAAATACTACGAATCCAGAAGAGAAACTTCACATTTCTGGAAATACTTCTACTATTAGAATAGAAGGATTAAACGCCGCAAACAATCCTAATAATTATGGAGTTAGAACCGCTCCTTTGTATGTGGATTCTAATGGCGATTTTAGCATTCCGCCTTCACCAAGTAGCTCAGAATTTCTTTATAATGGATCTAATATGATTAGCTCAGGAGAGCTTATACAAACAGGCACACAAGGTCAAACTAATTCTGACGAAATCTATACATCTCCAAGCTTTACACTTAGTCAACCTGCAAATGTGATGATACAATATTCTATGGGGTTCACTGTTTGGAACAGGTTACGCACGCAAGCTCCTTCAGATGGAAAACCAAAAACAATACAAAATTTTATTTATATTGGAGATGGAACCACTGCGAATTTCACAACTGCTTATGCTTATTCTGGACAATCATTTAGTAATGTTCAAAATCCTTCCAGTGAATTTATAATTAATGGATTTTATTACAATACAGCCTCAGAAATCGTGTTCCTTCCTGCTGGCACATACAGTATTCATCTTTATGGATTAGTTTCTGCCAGTAATGGTGTTAATTTCCTAAAAACATCAGACAGTTTTTCTTCTGAATATGGAGATTCAAGTAGAGAATATTTAAAAGTTATTGCTTTTTATTAATTTGAGTTCTCCGCTTTTCTAGTTCTATTTTTATTTCTTCCATTTTCTTCTGATTTAACGGATATAACATCATTAAACCTGCTGCAATTATTGTCACAATAGCAGGAACCCAACTCATTAACATCACTATACCAGGTATGGCATCATTAATTGTCGTAGTATTTTGCCCATCATAATTAAATGCCGCTAAAACAAAACCTATTACAGCTCCAGCTATACCACCTCCAAATTTAGTAGCAAAAGAACCCGCAGAATAAATAAGCCCTGTCGCCCTTCTTCCATTTTTCCATTCTGAAAAATCTGCAGCATCACCTAGCATAACAAAGAATAACGTAGGAAACATTGCCGAGGTGAACTCAGATAAAATACCAATAACAAAAATAGCTGTAATGTTATGAGAACCACAAAAAACAAGTAAAGCATTAACTACACCAGAAAAAATTAAAGCATAAATAAACAGGTTTCGCTTGCCAATTCTTTTACTTAAAGGCGCTGTAAATAGTGCACCAGCAATAGACACCAACATTAACCCCACCAAATATGAAGCAGATAACAATTGATTATTTAAATAATGTGTAAAATATATAATTACAATACCTTGCTTTATAGAATTATAAACACTGAACAAAAGTCCTGTAATCAATAAAACAACCCAAGGCTTATTAGCCATTAGATCTTTAATGTCTTTCCTCAAGTTACTTTTTTGATCTTCAGGAGGATGAATTCTTTCTTTTGTTGTTAAAAAAGTTATTAGCATTAATAATGACAATAATACAGACATAACAAACATTGATTTACTATATCCTTGTTTTTGATCTACTATAGAAATATGACTAGAAGAAAGTGCTTTTTCTCCTACTACAATAAAGTCATAGGCATTCCCTTTTTGCATACTAAAGCTTTTATCAATAGTTGGTTCATTTTCTACTTCGTTTTGACGATCACCACCCCAAATAAATGTAGCAATCCCATTTTTTGTTTTAATATTTACATGTTCAACATCTTTAGGAGCGATAACCTTTACTTTAAAAGTATCTTCACTTAATTTAACGACATTAATGGAAGGGTTGACATTTCCAAAGTAAGCTACCAGAAATAACAAAGCACCTTGTACTAACATCCCTCCCCCGAAAGCTCCTGCCATTCTATATGAACCTATACTTGTTCTTTCCTTATCATCTCCAGTCATAACACTCATAAGTGCACCGTATGGTATATTATTTGCAGTATACACCAATGTAAAAAACATGTAACTAATATAAGCGTAAAGTATTTTTCCATCTTCAGATAATTCTGGAGACACAAATAATAATGATAAGGACAACCCTAGAGGTATAGCTGTCCATAGAATCCATGGGCGAAATTTTCCATATTTAGAATTGGTACGATCTCCAATTATCCCCATAATAATATCACTAATACCATCACTAAATCTTGCAAAAAGTAAAACAAGACCAGCAGTTGCTGGAGTTAAACCAAAAACATCGGTATAAAAAACGAATAAAAAAGTAGCGACGCCCCTCCATGCTATATTCGCAGCCCCATCTCCAAGTGCATATCCTATCTTTTCTTTTAATGAAAGTTTATTTGGTTTTGATATCATATTTTTTGCTTTTAACAATTACTAAAGTGTTGTTTCTCTTAAATTAATACTATAATTAACCGTTTTAGTTTCGTTTTTTAAATACTCTTTAGTTTCTATTCGCTTAATTAAAAGTTGCACTGCTTTTGCTCCTATATCGTCTGAATGTTGTGTAATAGTTGATAACTTAGGTGTCGTATAATGTAATACATTATCATCTGAAAAACCAATAACAGAAAGTGCTTTAGGGATAGAAAAATTATGTTTTTTAGCGCTATTTAAAGCCACTACTCCTGATATATTATCAATAGAAATAATACCATCTAAATCATTGTATTTTTTCATCATTTTTTCAATTTCTTTTTCTATATCATCAATATTACTAACCTTTAATTCAATAAGTTCATTAGAGAAATTTTCAGTCTCATTAATCGCCTGGAAACACCCTTTAACTCTTAACTTACCTACACTTAGATCTTCTAAGCAATTTACAAGCATAATTCGTTTCCTACCTTCATTTACCAACTGCTTGGTCGCTTTATAAGCGGCATCAAAATCATCGATAACAACCTTATCACATTCAACTTCATCTGCTACTCTATCAAACATTACAATAGGTATTTTTTGATTTAAAATACGATTAAAATGATCTGTTTTTTTTTCTCTTTGAGTTTCTTCTGCTATAGACATTATAAATCCATCTACACTGCCATCTGCTAATAATTGCAAACTATCAAGCTCTTTATTATAAGATTCGTTCGAAAGGCAAGTAATTATACTATATCCCATTTTAGCAGATTCTTTTTCTATACCATACAAAACCTTAGCAAAAAAATGATTTAATATATTAGGAATAATAACACCTATCGTTTTAGTTTGGTTATTCTTTAAACTTAAAGCCACTTTGTTTGGCTTATAGTTATACATTTCAGCTAATTCTTTGACTCTTTTTATCGTTTTCTCACTAATCTCACTACTGCCATTTAATGCTTTAGAAACTGTAGATATCGAAACATTTAATTTTTCTGCTAACTCTTTTAATGTAATCATTATTATATCCTCATTAATTCATCTAAATATATAATCTTTTAATTCATTATTTTAATATATATAAGAGATTATACTCACTGACGCAAATCCAACAAGTGCTATAATAGTAGTCATCATAGTCCAACTATTAAAGGTTTGCTTTTCATTTAATCCTAAATATTTACTAACTAACCAAAAACCACTATCATTTACGTGAGATAATATAGAAGCTCCTGATGCAATTGCTATAACCAAAAGCGCCTTATCTAAATCTAAAACAGAATCATTAATTAAAGGAGCTACAATACCTGCTGCAGTAATCATTGCCACAGTAGCAGAACCTTGTAAAATCCTTACAACAGCTGCTATTAAAAAGGCAAAAAATAATAAATTTAGCCCACCTGATGCAAAATATTGAGCAAGCATTTTCCCAGAACCAGTATTTATTAACATTTGCTTAAATACGCCTCCTGCCCCTGTAAGTAATATTATAATTCCAGCAGGTTCCATAGATTTTGTAGTAATTCTAAGTAATTTCTCTCTACTAAAGCCTCTTCGAATCCCCAAAACGTACCATGCAATACAATTTGCTAAAATTAAAGCTGAAATAGGATTTCCTATAATTTGAAAAAATGAAAGTATTGATTTAGGAAATGTTTGATTACTAAATAATGGGCTGTTTAAAAACGTATTACTCACTATTAAGAGAATAGGAAGCACTATAATACTTAGAATAGTTAAAATTGATGGGAAGTTACTTATTTCACCTCCTTCAACTTCTAGCTTTGGAGCTTCTACATAGATACGTTTAGAAATATACTTAGCAAACAAAGGTCCACTAATAATAGCGGCAGGTATACCTGCTATAAAACCAATTAATATTACCAAACCCAAATCTGCATTTAAAATATCTGCCACAGCAATTGGTCCAGGCGTTGGTGGAATAAACGAATGTGTAATTGCTAAACCTGCTAATAAAGGAATAGCATAAAGTAATAATGACTTTTTAGTTTTTCGCTGAAGTGAATAAATTAGAGGTATTAATATAATAAATGCAACATCGAAAAATACTGGAATAGCGATTAAAAAACCAGTAAGCATTAATGCAATAGAAGCATGTTTTTCTCCAAAAACCTTTAACAAATACTTTGCTAAAGCTTCAGCTCCCCCAGACTGTTCCAATATAGCTCCAAACATAGCACCTAAACCTATTATTACAGCAACAAAACCCAACGTATTTCCCATACCAGTTTGTATTGTAGAAATTATATCTAAAGGTGCCATTCCTGCAACTAATCCAACTGTTATACTTGCTATTAACAGGGCTAGAAAAGCTTGTACTTTAAATTTCAATATTAAAATTAAAAGTACAGCGATACCTGCTGTTACAGCTAGTATTAAATTATAATCTAGCATTTATTTTTATTTTTACCATTCTGTATGAAAATAGTGTTCATTAGGTTTATCAACTCGCTGGTATTTATGTGATCCAAAATAATCTCGTTGTGCCTGTATGATATTAGCCGATAATTTTTCTGTAGTCATACTTATCCAATAATTATATGCCGAGTAAAAGCAAGGTATTGGTGTCCTTGTAGACACCCCATATTGAATAAACTCAATTATTTCTGGTTCCGAACAAGATAAATACTCTATAAACTCTGGTTTGTTTATCAAACTATTTCCTTCTTTTAATTCAGATGAACACGCTATCATTAAATCGGATTTTATAATACAACCGTTAGTCCATATTCTAGCGATTTCAGATAATTTCAACTCCCAGTTATACTCTTTTGAAGCCTTTAAAAGTAGATCAAAACCTTGATGATGATTAATAAGTCTAGCAAATCGATACGATTTTTGATACGATTTTAACTTTAACGAAGAGACATCATGTTTTTTATTAGATTTAATTTTATTAGACAAGGCTGTTCTTGTCTTTTTAAATGCCGAAATATATCTTGCAAAAACAGCTTGGGACATCATTGTATTTGGAATTCCCAACTGCAAAGCCTCTATAGTAGACCAAGATCCTGTTCCTTTATTGCCTGCCTTGTCTAAAATAACATCTAACAAATGAATATCTCCTTCTTTATGTTCTAAAATCTTAGTCGTTATTTCTAAAAGATAACTTGAATCTTCTGTTTCTTGCCAAGATTTAAAAACTAAAGCAATATCATTATAAGTCATAGATATGCGCATGGCAAAAACTAATTCTGCCAGTAATTGCATTTCAGCATATTCAATACCATTATGTACCATTTTAACAAAATGTCCAGAGCCTTCCTCTCCTAAATAAGTACAACAAGGTAAACCATTAATATCCAAAGCTGCTAATGATTCTAAAATTGAAGACACTTTTAAATAGCCTTCTAAAGAACCACTTGGCATTATTGAAGGTCCCAACCTTGCACCTTCCTCGCCTCCAGAAATCCCTGCTCCTATAAAATCTATTTGCTTTTCTTTTAAATATTTATTTCGTCGTTTAGTATCTAAATAATGTGAATTCCCTCCATCTATAATAACATCTCCCGGCTCTAAAAAAGACAATAAAGAGTCTATTACACTATCTACAGCAGCACCCGCATTTACCATAATTAATAACCTTCTTGGCTTGTTTAAACTATTAGAAAATTGTTTTAAATTATTATACCCTTGAAGATTTTTATACTTAGTATTATTAGCTAAAAATTTATTTACAACCTCTTTTTCTTCACCTTCCTCTCTATTGTAAACTGATAAACTATATCCTTTTTCAAGACAGTTTACAGCTATACTTTTACCCATAACCCCTATTCCTAATACACCAAATTCTGATTTATTCATTAGCAGTATTTAATCTATTTATAATGTTACTAACTATTCTATTTGGAGCATCTTCAATACTAATATGAAAACCATAATCTGGCTCTTCTAAGGCATCAAATTGAGACTCTAATAAATTAGTATCCATAAAATGATTGGATCTTAGCATTATCCTTTTTTTAATCGTATTGTAGTCGCCTTTTAAATATACCCATTTAATGTTATTACTTTTGGAAGCGAGTAATGTTCTATAATTCTCTTTTAATGAAGAACATGATAAAACTGCTTTTCCATTTTCTTCATGAGAGATAAGATCTGCTAAACTTTCTAGCCACGGCAATCGATCTTCATCATTTAATGCCTTACCATTTCTCATTTTATTAACATTGGATTTAGGATGAAAATCATCAGCATCAAAAAAATTAACACCTAATTCTTCTGCTAACAATTTTCCTATAGTCGTTTTTCCACAACCACTAACCCCCATTAAAATAATCATCATTTATTTATACTCAAAACTAGTTTCTAATCCTTCTGCCGAATTTGGACCAACAAATACATTAAATTCTCCTGGCTCAATAACAGACTTCATGTCATTATTTACAAATTTCAAATCTTCAGTAGAAATTTCAAAACTAACATTTTGTGTTTCCCCTTTTTTTAAAGATAGAGATTTAAACGCTTTAAGTTCTTTTACCGGCCTCGTTATACTTCCTACTACATCTTGAATATAAAGTTGCACGAGTGCTTTCCCTTTTCTTTCTCCGGTGTTTTCAATATCTACAGATACTTTAACTAATTGATTGCTTTCTAATACTGTATTTGATATTTTTAAATTTGAATATTCAAACGTAGTATAACCTAATCCATAACCAAAAGGAAAGTGAGGTGTATATCCAACATCTAAGTAATGTGATTGATTTCCTAAAGAGCTTTGCCATGCTCCAATTTTAATAGAATCCATTTGTACATATTTCTCTTTACTTGGCGGTCTCCCTGTTGTTTTATGATTATAATACAAAGGAAGTTGACCACTAATTTTTGGCCAAGTAATTGGCAATCGGCCACCGGGTTCTGCATCTCCAAATAACATATCGTGTAATGCGGGCCCACCCATTGTACCAGGATGCCACGCCATTAAAACAGCATCTACTTCATCAATAATGTTAGTAATTGTGATTGGTCTTCCTGCCATGATGACTAAAACTATTGGTTTTCCTGTTTCAGACAATATTTTAATTAATTCTTCTTGAGCTCCAGGTAAGTTAATAGTTGCTCGGCTATGTGCCTCTCCAGATAAAATAGCTTCTTCTCCCGCAAACAGAACTACCACATCTGAAGCATTTGCCGCTTTTACTGCATTATAAAAACCTTGACTAGACTTATCTCTACTATAATCTAAACCTTTTGCAAAATTTATTTTAATTCCTGCGTCTTCAAATGCCTTTAATGGTGTAACTGTATGTGCTTTATCACCATCGAAAGCCCAGGTTCCTAATTGTTCATGCGGCTGGTTAGACATAGGGCCAATTACAGCAATAGTATTCGATTTATTAAGTGGTAGTATTTTTTCATTTTTCAACAATACACTACTGTTAATTGCTGCATTTTTTGCTTTTTCTAAGTGAGATTTGGCATACAAATTCCCATCATGATTTTCTGGAACAAAAGGATTATCAAACAATCCTAATTTATACTTCACTCTTAATATATTACTTACTAAAAAATTTATTTGATCTAGAGAAACCCTACCCTCTTCAATTAAATCTTTGAGATATAATTCATAGGACCGACTGGTCATTTCCATATCTAAACTAGCATTAATAGCTAATTCACCTGCGTGTTTCAAATCTTGAGCGTAACCATGAAAAATCATTTCTTTGATAGAATCCCAATCACTAACGACAAAACCATTAAAATTTAATTCATCTCTTAATATAGTATTTAAAATAAATTTATTTCCTGAAGCTGGAACTCCATTTATTTCATTAAATGAAGTCATGACCGTTTGGGCTCCTGAATTTATAGCAGCTTCAAAAGGAGGTAAATAAATATTACGTAACAATGACTCACTCATATTAGCTGTATTGTAATCTCTGCCTCCAATTGCTGCACCATAGGCTAAAAAATGCTTAGCACAAGCCGCAATGCTAGTAGGGTTATTTAAACTGTCTCCCTGATAACCTGTAATATATGCTTTTGCTAACTCTGATGCTAAATAAGGATCTTCACCTGGAGACTCTGCAACTCTTCCCCAACGACTATCTCTAGCGATATCTAACATAGGTGCAAAAGTCCAACGAACACCATAAGAAGAAGATTCTATAGCCGAAATTCTTGCCGATTGTCTTGCTGTTTCTGGATCCCAAGATGCTGCTAGCCCTATAGGAATAGGAAATATTGTTTTAAAACCATGTATAACATCTCGTGAAAAAATCAAAGGGATTTTGTTAGGACTCTCCTCTGTAGCAATTCTTTGCAATTCTTTTACATAATCTTTATTCATTACATTAAGAAAAGCGCCTATTTTACCTTCTCTAACTGCTTGTTTTAATTCTTCAGGAAGCTCTCCTTTTACTCTGCTGGAGGTCCCTCTTAAATTTAATTGACCTAACTTCTCTTCTAAAGACATTTTGGAAATTAAAGCCTTTACTTTTTCTTCATTTTTAACAATTGAACTCGATTTTGGAGTCTTAGAGCAAGAAAACACAAACAATACTAAACACAAAAAGAGGGATATTCGCATACTATTTTTTTAATCAATTTTTATTGGTACCAAAAAAGGAACTTTTCACACCTTTAACTCCAGGGATTATTTTAAATAATGATCCAGATAATGGCTTCTCCTTTAGTTCTTTTTGAGTCATATCTACTCTAGCAGTAGTAATGTATAGTGTTTCTAAATTTTCTCCTCCAAATGCACAGGCAGTGACATTATGCGCTGGGACTTCTATTTTTGAAATCAACTCCCCTGTCTTAGGATTAAAACGGCCTAAACCATTACCATTCCATAAACCTACCCATAACATTCCCTCTTCATCTATAGCCATTCCATCTGGAAAACCAATAGATTCTGGAACCACTACAGCAATTCTTTCATTAGATATATTTCCACTTTTAATATTATAATCATATGCTTTAATTACTCCAGTAGGTGTATCTATGTAATACATTGTTTTTTCTTCTTTGGTCCAAACAATACCATTAGATATCTTAACCTCACTTATTTTTTTATCAACTACCCCTTCTTTAGTTATTTTATATAAACTTCCTGATGGTTTTTTATTATCTATCGTATTCATTGATCCCACCCATAAATTTCCAGCAGGATCGCATTTACCATCGTTAAACCTATTATCTATTAACTTTGATTCGGTATCAACAAATAGAGTTAGTTTTTTATTGATGGTATTAAACTTATAGATACCATCTTGCAAAGCAACAATAACCTCACTCTTAGTATATGGCACCACAGTTCCTATTTGACTAGGCATCTTAAACGACTTATTTCGTTTAGTTTTGGGATTGTATATAAAAAATTGCTTTCCTAAAATATCAATCCAATACAACTCATTTGTTTTATAATTCCATATAGCTCCCTCACCAAGTAGAGATTCAATCTCATATTCTAATTCTACCAAACCTAACTTTTTCATATTTGATTTTTTTTCTACGTCGTAGCTCTTACAACTCGACATAATCAATAAAAAAAGAATTAAAAAAGAATTAAAAACAAATAATTGATTTTTCTGTATTACCATCACATTCATTTTTCTATTTTAATTAAGACCTCTAATATATTTATTATTAGTAATACTATTTTGTAGTAATCGTGTAGTATTTATTTTTCTATTAACTTTATTTAAACAGAGTGATAATATTCGTTTTTAAATTATAGTCACAAAATACTATGCGTTTTATCGAAAAAAAGCACTAAACCATTGTATATCAATAATTAAAAATTATATTTGATATCATTTTTCAACCTAAACCCCAAAGAAATGCGTAAAAAAGCCCCTTTTACATGTCTATTATTTTTTTTTATTACCACTATTTATTCTCAAGTTGGTATAGGTACAACGGATCCTCAAAAAGAACTTCATGTATCTGGAAACAGTTCTACAATTAGAATAGATGGTTTAAATTCAACAAACAACACTAATAATAATGGTGCCAAACCTGTACCTGTGCATATTAATGCTACAGGAGATTTAATTTTACCTTCTCTTCCTACTAGTTCAGAAATTTTACTTAATGGAGAAAATATAATAACTGCAACTAATTTTGGTCTTGAAACAGGTCCCTTGGGAGAATATAGAGAATTGAATGCCTACAGCAGTCCTTCATTTACTTTAACTCAGCCTGCAATAATTAGCGTTCAATACTCTATGAGCTTAAATTTTAACGAATACGGCAGTGCCACCGAACCTGTTACAGACGGTAAACCTAGAATAGCAATTTCATGGCTTCACGTGGGAGATGGAACCACCCCAGACACTACAAAAAAATATGGTAATACCGCACAAACTTATACTAATTCTAGCTCTACAGGACATATTTCAACTGGCTTTGTATTTAATAGCGCTTCAGACAGTGTTCTACTGCCTGCCGGAACACATAGTATTCACTTGTATGTAGCCGTTAGTAATTACAGTGGATTTTCACCAACAGCTTCAGATGCTTACAGAGTTTATATAGGAGCAGCCAGTGGTGAATATTTAAAAATTATAGCGAACTATTAATTTTAGAACAAGGTTATCAAGATTATATTTACTTAAATCTTTAAGTATTCAATTCATAAAACCGTTCTATAATTTCATCATAACTCTTAATTGTTTTTGTACACCAGTCTAATCTCTTGACCAACTGTTCTTCTTCAGTTAGTTTCCAATTAATATTAGTTTGCTTTAATTTTGTCGTAACATGTTGCAAAATTATAGCAGCAGAAACCGATATGTTTAAACTTTCTGTAAAACCTACCATTGGTATTTTTAGAAATGCATCAGCTTTACTCATAACTTCTTGAGATAATCCATCTGTTTCTGTTCCGAAAAAAAAACAAGACCTCTTTGAAACATCAAAATCATGTAATTCGCAATTATCTACATGCGGGCTTGTAGCTACTATTTGATATCCTCCTTTTTTGAGACTTGCAATACAATCTTTAACATTATTAAAACGATTTAAATCCACCCATTTTTGAGCCCCCATAGCTATTTCTCTATCAATTCTTTTCGAGTTTCGCTCTTCAATGATGTTTACTTCTTGTATTCCAAATACGTCACAACTACGAATAACCGCACTCGTATTATGTAATTGATACACATCTTCTGTAGCTACAGTGAAATGTTTTGTTCTTTCATCTAAAACATTATGAAAACGCTTTAAACGTTTTTCTGTTAAATACCCTTCAAGATGATGAAGTAATTTTATATCTATCATGCACTAAAAATAAAAAAAATAAACACTTTAAAATACGGCTTATTTCTTTTTGATAAATTCTTTGTATTTCGCGCATATTCGCCGCTATTTTTACATTAAATTTAAAAAAAACGATGAAATTCGTTTTTTTCTGTATAAAATACACGTTTTAGCACCTATTTACATTAGATTATCTGTTAATTAGTTATTAACTTTATAAAAAATATTTTAACCATATAATGCTATTTTACAATGAAAAATAATCAACGATTAATCAGGCCTATCTTTCAGGTTCTATTTGCTTTATTTTTAAGCACTTTTGCCTATGCGCAAAATGACACTCCTTACTCTTTAGGAAGTGAAGAAAGTTTCACTAATCAACTTTTTAATACAACGGCAAGAACGTCTAGCCTTGAATTAAAACTACCTAATAACGGGAATTTAGAAGCTACAATTAATGTAAAAGAAATAAGCTCTGAACAAAATTACTTTGTTACGGGAACAATCAATAACATGGAAAACGCTTCTTTTTCTATTACTAAAACTAATGGATTAATAGAGGGGCAAATTACTTTATCTAACCAAAATAAAGGGTATAAATATACTTCTGGAGATAATGGAGATGTTTTAATTGAAGAAGTGGAATTGGAAAAATTATTATGTATTGGTGTAGATCAAGTGAACGCCAATAATGAAACATCAAATACTTCTAATTCTAGAATAATGGTACCTATATTAAATAGTTTACCTGGAGCAACTGCTACTATCTATTTAGATTTTGATGGAGAACGAGTAAGTGGAACATCTTGGCAAGGAGGTGCAACCATTAATGCACAACCAGAAGGTTACAGTGATAATGAAATGAGAAAAATTTGGGAACTTGTAGCTGAAGATTTTAGCCCTTTTAACGTAAATGTTACGACAGACAGAAATGTATTTGATAATGCGCCAAGGAATCAAAGAATGATGAATATTTTCACAACTACGACTACGGCTGCTCCAGGATCTGGAGGAGTGGCATATTTAAATTCTTTCTCTAGAAATAATAACGACCCATGTTGGACATTTAATGGAAGACCAGGAAGTATTAAAGCTGCTGCTGAAACGGCTTCTCATGAAGTAGGGCATACATTAGGTTTAAGTCATGATGGACAAGGTAGTAACACTTATTACCAAGGAGATGGGACATGGTGCCCAATTATGGGTGGAAACTTTAGAAACCCAGTAGGTCACTGGAGTAAAGGAGAATATAGCAATGCTAATTTAAGAGAAGATGATTTAGCAATTATTACGCGTAGTCGAAATTTTGCATATAAGCAAGATGACCATGGAGGATCTGCAAACACAGCAACAGAGATTGTTGCAGATAGTCAAGGTAATGTTGAAGCAGATGATAACAATGGTATCATTGAAAGAAATACAGATAAAGATTATTTCGCATTTGAAACCTCTGGAGGTAATGTATCATTTGATTTTAATCCTGCCGCTACAGATCCAAACTTAAATTTAGGTATTAAAATATTTAATGCGTCAAATCAAGAAGTTGCAGCTAGTAGTCCAGCAAACAGAATGAACGCTTCAATAGACACAGATCTTCCAGCTGGTAGTTATTATATTCAAATAGATGGTGTTGCTGGAGAATCTTCTTCTGGTGGATATACCAACTATGGTTCTATAGGAGTCTATTATATTTCTGGAAAATATAATGCTGGAAATAATAATCAAGCCCCTATTGCTAACTTTACTGGAGACATTCAGTGTAATGAAGTGGCTTTTCAGAGTACATCTATTAATACGGTAACATCTTATGCTTGGGATTTTGGAGACGGAAACACGTCTACTCAAGAAAGCCCAACACACGTTTATCAAAATAGTGGAAACTATAATGTATCGTTAACAGTTACAAATGCAATAGGTAGTGATACTAAAACTGTAACTGATTTTGTTGATGTACAAATCGCAAGTTTACCAAACACTGCTAGTACAACAATTTGTAGTGGAGCTGATGAAACAATAGAACTTACTGGAAGTAATGGATATGTATGGTATGAACAAGCTACAGGAGGAGATGTCGTTAACACTGGTAACTCTATAGATTTATCTGGACTAACTGCTAATAAAACGTATTATGTTGCTGGTACTACAGAAGCAACTTTACAAGCATCTGCTGGTGAAGCAAATATAAACAGTGCTAATGGAGGAATACACGCAGGTGGTTTCTATTTAGTATTTGATGCTGAACAATCATTTTTACTTAAAAGTGCTAAAGTTTTTGCAGAAGGTACTGCTAATAGAACACTAGAATTAAGAGATGCTGCTGGAGCTCTTATTGCTTCTAAAGTAATTAACATAGAAGATGGAGAAAGCATAATAGATATTAATGTTGCTGTTCCTGCTGGAACTAACTTACAAGTTGGTTTTGCTGCTGGCGCTCAATTATTCCGTAACAATTCTGGATTAAACTATCCTTACGCAGTAAATAATGTTGTAAGTATTAAAGGTAGTACTGCTAGTGTACCAACTGATTTTTATTATTACTTATATGACTGGAGCGTTTCTACTTTAGGTAACTGTCAAACTGATGATCGTACTGAAGTTGTTATTACTGTAGCTCAATCTCCAGCAACTCCTATAATTACTTTTGATCAAAGTAGCGGTCAATTATCTACACCAGATAATTATGATAACTACCAATGGTTTAAAGATGGTGTCGCAATTAGTGGAGCTAATGGTGCCGTTTATGTTGCTCAAGAAAATGGAGAATATACTGTTGAAGTTTCTAATGGAAATGGAAATGGATGTTCATCAACTTCTGAAATAGAGGATGTTTCAACGTTATCTGTATCAGATTTCATTAAAAACAACTTCAAAATATTCCCTAATCCATTTAGTGACAACATCACTATTGTAAAGAATACTAGTATTAATTTAATTAACGCTAAAATTCATGATGTTAATGGAAGATTAATCAAATTAGTAGACCTAACTAATGCTGTAGAGCAAAGAGTTAATATAAACGTTTCAGAATTATCTTCTGGAGTCTATTTTATGAATATATCTTCTCAACAAGGACAAGGAACAGTAAAAATAGTTAAGCAATAAAAACTTAATTACAATACATATAACAAAAAGGCTTGATGCATTGCTGCATCTGGCCTTTTTTATATTGAACTCGTTTGAACTTTTTGGATTTATGCGAAAATTAGTCATTTTAGATTTGGTTGACGGCTTTTTCGAATTGCATAGTATCGCTACGGAATGAAATTAAACCCGATTTATGCATTAGAACCTCGTTATGAAGCTGAAAAACGTAATAAATATTGATATTTTCTTGATTTCAGCATAGCACCGCTATGGTTAAATTAAAAAATATAGTGCAACGGTAATGTTTGAAGTGGTTTTCAGTTGTAATAGATTTTCTAATGAATAAAACGGGTTAAAGACTAAAATCAGATACAAAAGGGCAATTTTTTAGCAAATTGAAAAAGTTCAAACGAGTTCATTATATTAACTCCATAATATAAATAACATGAAACATTTAGTTGTATTAACAGGAGCCGGAATTAGTGCAGAAAGCGGTTTAAAAACCTTTAGAGATGCCAATGGGCTTTGGGAAGGCCATGATGTAATGGAAGTGGCTTCTCCTCAAGGTTTCTCTTCAAACCCAGAATTAGTACTAGAATTTTATAATCAACGCCGCAAACAATTATTAAACGTAAAACCAAATAAAGCACATTATGATTTAGCACAATTAGAAAGTAAATATAAAGTGACTATTATTACACAAAACGTAGATGATTTACACGAGCGTGCTGGTAGTAAAAATGTAATTCATTTACACGGTGAGCTTTTTAAAATAAGAAGTACAAAAATAGAAAATGATGTAAGACATTGGACTAAGGATTTAAATCTAGGTGATTTAGATGATAAAGGAAATCAATTAAGACCTCATATTGTATGGTTTGGTGAAGCCGTTCCTTTAATTGATGATGCGATACAAATATGTCAAACCGCAGATTTGCTTTTTATAATTGGAACCTCAATGCAAGTCTATCCAGCTGCAAGTTTAATGAATTATGTTTCAGAAAAGACTCCTGTATATTATATAGATAAGAATCCAGCTACTGTGGCCAATCAAAATTTAAAATTAATAGCAAAACCAGCAACTATAGGTGTAAAAGAAGCTATTGATCAACTATAGTAATAGATTGTTGGATTGTTGGATTGTTGGATTGTTGGATTGTTGGATTGTTGGATTGTTGGATTGTTGGATTGTTGGATTGTTGGATTGTTGGATTGTTGGAATTTAATAAAAAATCACCTATAAACCTTTTAAACTAAAAAACTTTAAACTAATTAAACTATTCTACTGGAAAATCGAAATACTGATTTCTAAAAGGTTCTCCTCTTAATGTAAAATGCCACCACTCTTTCGGATAGTTTCTAAAACCATTATTTAACATTACGCCTTGCAATAGTTGCCTGTTTGCTTGTTGCGCTTTACTAATATCACTATTTTCTACCCAAGAGGATTCACCAAAAAAGTCATATGGAGTACCCATATCTAATGCTTTTCCCGTTTTAAGATTTATAATTGTTAAATCTATAGTACTACCACTACTATGTCGAGATCGTGATGCAATATACCCATCTTTAAATAAATTTCGTTTATCTACATTAGGATAAAACTGTTGTTTCATTAACGTATCATTTATTTGTTTAGCCCATTTTATAAAATGGTTAACCGCACTTTGTGGTCTATAAGCATCATAAATCTTTAAACCCAAGCCTTGTTTCTTTAATTCTGCTTGCACTTTTTTTAAAGAGAGTGCAGCTTGTTTAGTCATTATAACGACTTCAGCATTGTATCCATTAATAGGTGTCCCCACAAAATTATTATCGCTACAATATCTCATTTCTAATTCCACATCAGGAACAATCGATTTTAAATACACAAAATCTTTAGGTAATTGAGAATATCCTAGTGATGAAAAAAGAATAAGAAAAAAAACAAATCTACATTTCATAATATATACGTTTAGCGCTAATTTAGAGAAATCTTTTATACGTATGAAATATCCATGGCATCTTTATCTAATGGCAGCAATGTATTGTTTCGCTGGCATTATGCATTTTGTAAAACCTAAAGCTTATTTAAGAATTATGCCAAACTACTTACCTACTCCAAAGTTATTAGTCAGTTTAAGTGGTTTTATTGAAATTATTTTAGGGATATTGCTATGTTTTCCAGCTACAAAAAACGATTCTATTTACTTAATTATATTAATGCTTATTACTTTTTTACTAGTCCATTATTATATGCTATCTGGAGAAAAAGCATCTGCAGGAATTCCAAGATGGATTCTTATTTTACGTATTCCTATGCAATTTGGGCTAATTTACTGGTCATACTGGTACTTAAAATTTTAGCTTATGTTTCCTTCAAATGAAATAAAACTAAATTTACCACAAGCAGAAATTATTTATTATCCTTCTTTTTTTAATCTAATTGAAGCTAAATACTATTATAATTTACTTTTAACAAATACACCTTGGAAACAGGACAACATTAAAATTTTTGGTAAAACTTACAAACAACCAAGGCTTACAGCTCTTTTTGGAGATAACAAAAAACCGTACTCTTATTCCAATATTATAATGCATCCCCATATTTTCACATCTGAACTCTGTGAAATAAAAACAAAAATCGAAAAAACTTGTGAAATTAAATTCACCTCTTGCTTAGCGAACCTTTATCGTAACGGACAAGATAGTAATGGCTGGCATGCCGATAATGAGAAAGAACTTGGCAAAAATCCAATTATTGCGTCTGTTACCTTTGGGGAGGAACGTTTTTTTCATTTAAAACATAGAACGGACAAAAGCTTAAGACAAAAATTACTATTGCAAAATGGTAGTTTATTAATAATGAAAGGAGAAACGCAACAACATTGGCTGCATCAAATTGCAAAAACAAAAAAGCAAAAAGAGCCCAGAATAAACTTAACGTTTAGAATTATTAGGTAAATTATAAGCACAAAAAAACCGAGGTCCCTCAACCTCGGTTTAATGCTATTTGCATTTTTATCTCTTTTTTCGATTTAGGGTTACTATATCTATTAAGGGATGCAAATACTAATTAATTAATCCATTGAACTAAAAGTATGTAACTTCAGCACTCTCCAAAGATAGTATTATTATGTATACACAACGTTTAAAAACATATTAAATCGATGAATTACATTAAATTTTAACATTTAAAGACAAAAAACACTAAATAACGATGAAAAACACTACATTATTAGTTGTCAATAATTATAAATATGTAATAATTTCTACTACATATTCGTTAAATTCGTAGTAAACGGCACTCTTTTTGATTTAAATAATTTGTAAAACTAAAACAAATGAAAAATATAATTTGGTTATTATTTTTAATATTCAGCTATCTAGGGTTTTCTCAAGAGACGATAACTTATAAAACAGAAGAAATAGCAGTTAATAAACTTATAGATGGTACATTATTATCTCCTAATAGCTCTAAACCAAATTTGGCCATTTTAATTGCTGGATCTGGGCCTACCGATAGAGATGGAAATCAAAATTTTTTAATGAGCAATTCATTAAAAAAACTAGCAACGAACCTAACTAATAATGGGATTGCAACTTTTAGATATGATAAACGCATTGTAAAACAAATTAGAAAAGGAAATGTCGATAAAAATATTAGTTTCGATGATTTTGTTACAGATGCGATTTCAGTAATCGATCACTTCAAGAAAACAAAACTGTACAACAAAATATATGTTATTGGTCATAGTCAAGGTAGTTTAATAGGTTTGTTAGCTGCTAAAGGCAAGGCAGATGGCTTTGTATCGTTAGCAGGAGCTGGACAATCTATTGATGCTGTAATTTATGAACAAGTAGAAAAAACTGCTCCTATGTTTTCTGAAGACACAAAACGCGTTTTATCTATTCTTAAAGAAGGAAAAACAACTACAGATTTTCCTGTAGCACTATCGTCTTTATTCAATAAAGAGGTACAGCCGTTTATGAGTAGTTGGATGAAATATAACCCTCAAGAAGAAATAAAAAAACTTAAGGTACCTGTACTCATAATTAATGGTACTAAAGACTTGCAAGTTTCAACAGCTGAAGCTGAATTATTAAAAGACTCTATTCCTAATGCTTCTCTAGTTATTATAGATAAGATGAATCATATTTTAGTTCCAATTGAAGGAGGTGACCTTGAAAACTCTAAATCTTATAATGAAGCCTATAGAAAATTGTCTCCAGTATTAATTAAAGCTATTACCAGTTTTATTAATTAGACCATACTATTTTAGTATAACGAATTAAATTAAACTCGTTTTTATTTTTGACTACACGCCGAAAATAAAAATGAGTTTTTTTATACACAAAAGTAATAAAATAGAAAAAGCACCCTTTAAAGGATGCTTTTTCATACTAACCAACCAAAATATGGTAAACTACTACTCGAATTTTAAAAGTAACCACACTCTTATTAAATTGTCATCGTAAGTAATTACAACAACTATAAACCAAGTTCCGTGCCAAACTATATTTTGCTTCTTTTTTTATATCTTAATATTTTCCTAATTTGCATCAAAATAAACGCAAAATATGGAACACCAACCTTTTTTTACCAATGATGCTATAGTATTTGGAATACTAATGTTATGCTTAGGATTTGTATTTTATACTGAAAACATAAAAAAAGGCTTCTGGAAGACCTTTTACAAGTATATTCCTGCGCTTTTAATGTGTTATTTAATTCCCGCGATATTTAATTCTTTAGGGCTCATTTCTGCAGATGTCTCCAAAACTTATTTTATTGCTAGCCGGTATTTACTGCCCGCTTCATTAGTATTACTAACCATAAGTATTGATTTAAAAGCGATATTTAATCTAGGTCCAAAAGCATTAATCATGTTTCTTACTGGCACTGTTGGAATAATAATAGGAGGACCTTTAGCTATTTTATTAATTTCTGCTTTTTCTCCAGAAACTGTTGGAGGAGCAGGTTTTGATGCTGTATGGAGAGGTCTTGCAACCTTAGCAGGAAGTTGGATTGGAGGTGGTGCAAATCAAGCAGCTATGTTGGAAATCTATGAGTTTAATCAAGAACTATATGGAGGCATGGTACTAGTCGATATTGTCGTTGCTAACATATGGATGGCTATTTTATTATTAGGTATTGGTAAACGTAAAAAAATAGATCAATGGCTAAAAGCAGATAATACCGCCATTGATGCATTACAAGAAAGAGTTCAGGCTTTTTCTGAAAAAACATCGAGAAACCCTACGCTTACAGATCTTATAGTGATACTTTCAATAGCTTTTGTAGCTGTAGGTATAGCACATTTTGGATCAGAACACATCTCTGCTTTTTTAAAAACTAATTTTGAGGCTGTAAGCGATACTAAAAGTGCTTTATCCTCTTTTGGTAGTGGTTTCTTTTGGTTAATATCTATAGCCACTTTAATAGGTGTATTATTATCGTTTACTAAAGCAAAAAATTATGAAGGTGCAGGTGCTAGTAAAATTGGTAGTGTCTTTATTTATATTTTAGTCGCAACCATTGGTATGAAAATGGATCTTGGAAAAATATTAGAAAATCCAGGATTAATCTTAATTGGTATTGTATGGATGGCCATTCATGCCGGACTCTTAATTGGAATCGCAAAACTTATTAAAGCCCCTTATTTTTTCTTAGCTGTAGGAAGCCAAGCAAATGTAGGTGGTGCTGCTTCTGCTCCAGTTGTAGCTGCTGCTTTTCATCCTTCTTTAGCTACTGTAGGTGCGCTTTTAGCTGTTTTTGGTTATGTTGTAGGAACTTATGGAGCCATTTTATGTGCAGAATTAATGAGAATTGTTGCTGTAGGTTAATTTTATACAAAATGTATTTTTAAATGGCTTTGGTATTCGTGTTTTTTATAGCATATTTGCGCTCTAATTAACAAGCCATTATACAAGAACTTTACTATGAATAAAATTATAATATTTCTATTTGCTGCATTTTTATTTTTTTCCTGCGGAAATGATTCAGATAAACTAATTGTTAAAGGCACTATTAAAGGTTTAAAGAAAGGGACTGTCTATCTAAAAAAAGCTAACGATACTGTTTTAGTGTCTCTAGATTCTTTAGTTTTAAATGGGAACTCTAACTTTAAACTCGAAACAACTATTGATGCTCCTGAAATATTTTATCTACTTCTTGATAAAAACGATAAAACAAAAGATGGGATTGCTTTTTTTGGAAATAAAGGCATTACAGAAATTAACACCACTTTAAAAAACTTTACGTTTGATGCAAAAATAAAAGGATCTAATCAACAAGAAGTACTTAACGGTTATCTTGATATGATGGATCAATTTAATGACAAAAATCTTGATTTAATTAAGGATAACTTAAATGCAAAAATTGGTAATGACTCTTTAGCTATAGCAAATTCAGAAAGACAATTAAATAGCTTTACCCGTAGAAAATATTTATATACTACAAATTTCGCAATTACTAATAAGGATAGCGAAGTCGCTCCTTATTTAGCGATTACTCAACTATATGATGCTAACATCAAATTATTAGATACTATTAATAACTCCTTAACTCCAAAAATAAAAGCCTCTAAATATGGTAAAGATCTTCAGGAGTTTATTAATAAGATTAAGAAATAATTTGTTCCTTTTTTAAAATTCAAACATAAAAAAAACTTCCTAGAAAGGTTAGTTTCGTCGACCTGAATTTATTTCAGGTTCTCACAACATGCTAGCGTATAGTGTTATGAGATTCTGAAATAAATTCAGAATGACGATTAAAAATGCTTTCCAGACTGCCTCTTTTATTTTAGAGCCAATGGAGGAACTTCCTTCGGCTTTAGCCTGTCTTGAGCGACAGTCGAAAGGCTCAGGATAAACTTATCGTCCTTTCAAAACTATTCTAAAAACAAAAAATCGCTTTCAAAAAATGAAAACGATTTTATTTAGAGCCGATGGAGGGACTCGAACCCACGACCTGCTGATTACAAATCAGCTGCTCTAGCCAGCTGAGCTACATCGGCGCGTAAAACGATTGCAAATATACTAGTGTATTATGAATCTACAAACGTTTTTATTTAATTTTTATAACTTATTTATTTTTTCAATAAGTGTTCTTCCCGTAGTTTCTAACTCTTCGTTTATTGATTTAAAATGTGCTTTCTTGTTTTCTACTTTTCTATCGTTCACTTTCTCAATTAGTTGATCAAAAGCAGCTATAGCCTCATCAATCACAGCTTCACTCTTCTTCGTGTCTTTTTCTGGGTTTGTGTATTCCCAAACATAAACCGCTTCAATAATATCTCCTAGTACGTAGTTAATATCTTTTTTAAGGTCTCTTTTATTTGCCATATCATTATTATTTTATAATTCGCAAAATTAAACATAAACTTCTAATAAAATAGCGTTTTTAGTTTTAATTTCAAAGTCCTTTATTACTGCTGGAACAAGTACAGTTTCTCCTTTTCTTATACTCACCGAATAGGTTTCTGAAGTTATTTTTGCTTCACCATCTACACATATATATATAAGAAATGAATCCTTTGTGTTCTTTCTTTTAAGATTGCCTTTTAATGGAAGGTAATTTGTTGTAAAATAATTACAACTAACCATTTCATTTAATTCGTTTTCTGTTTTAGAATAATTAACTCTAAAATCGTTCTTCATATTAAAATTTATAGCATCTATTGCTAAATCGTTATGCAATTCTCTTGAGTTTCCTTGATCGTCAACTCTATCCCAATCATAAACTCGGTATGTAATATCACTTGTTTGCTGTATTTCTGCGAGCATCACTCCTGCTCCAATGGCATGAACCCTTCCTACTTCTATAAAATAAGTATCTCCAGTTTTTACTTTATCGAAATTTAAAATTTGAGGTAACGTTTTGTTTTCTAAATGTACAAGATATTCTTTAGCTGTTATTTTTTTATTGAAATCGACAATAAGATTTGAATTTTCTTCTGCCTGCATTACAAACCACATTTCTGTTTTCCCAAAAGAATTGTGTCGCTTTTTAGCTAATTCATCATTGGGGTGTAATTGAATCGATAGATCTTCTTTAGCATCTATAAACTTAATTAGTAACGGGAACTTATTTTCGAATACTTTATAATTCTTTACTCCTATTAGATCTGCTTTATAAGTTTCTAAAAGCTTTTTTAAAGACCATTCTTTTAAATCGCCATTTTCTATTATAGAAGCATCTCCTTCTACATCACTAATTTCCCAACTTTCCCCAATAGCATCTAGCTTACTTTTTTTATTTAAAATAGTCGTTAGTTTTTGTCCACCCCATATCTTTTCTTTTAAAATGGGTTTAAATTTTATAGGATATAGAAGCGCTTTCATTTATTTTCCAGAATAAGTCACAAAGTTTCTAGGCGTTTCATATAATGTGACTTCAAGTTCTAAATTAGATTCTAATTTTGCTTTTAATTTATTATAGATAATTATTACTATATTTTCAGCAGTAGGATTAAGACTTTTAAATTCTTCAACATCCAAGTTTAAGTTTTTATGATCAAAAGCATCTTCTATTTCTGTTTTAATGATGTCTTTTAAAATTTTAACATCTATAACATATCCTGTCTCCTGATCTATTTCGCCGGTCACACTAGCGATAAGCTCGTAATTATGACCGTGATAATTTGGGTTATTGCATTTACCGAAAATGGCATTATTTTGTTCATCGCTCCAATCTTTACGATATAAACGATGAGCAGCATTAAAATGTGCTTTTCTACTTACTGTAACTTTCATTTGTAACGTTTATATAATCGTAAAATTTATCAAAAATAATTTTAAACCATTCAGTATATTCCTCTGGAGATTTAATCATGTCTTTCTTTACAGATTCTAGCGACATCCATTTCCAAGATTCGACTTCTTCTTTATTAATATTCGGCTTTTCATTATAGTAACCTACTAGTACATGATCTAATTCATGTTCAGTTAAACCATTATCAAACGGAGCTTTATAAACAAAAGAAAATACTTCTTTTAAATCACATGTAAATCCCATTTCTTCTTGTAAACGTCTTTTACCTGCTTCTAAATTACTCTCTCCTTTTCGTTGATGCGAACAACAAGTATTTGTCCATAACAAAGGAGAATGATACTTCTCTTTTGCTCTTTGCTGAAGCATTAATTCATTTTTATCATTAAATACAAATACAGAAAAAGCTCTGTGTAGCACTGCTTTTTCATGAGCTTCCATTTTTTCCATCAATCCAACTTCATTATCTTGCTCGTCAACTAAAATTACTTGTTCAATCATACACTCACAA
>CALGLR010000094.1 GCA_937959395.1 uncultured Flavobacteriaceae bacterium
GGGGCAAATAAATCAACTTCTTTTTTTCCATAATTAGATGTTGACCTCACTAATGTTGAATCTAAATTATAAGTTGTAGACCCTACTCTTAAAAAATTATTGGCATACTCAATGCCATTATCGAGTGCGTCATTAGGGTAACTGTAATATCCATCTAAATCCATACCATCATTTCCAGAAGATGTAATTAGTAATACATTTTTACTGTCGGCATAGATTATGGCGTCTTTAACCCATTCAGGATGTAATGAAAAGGATTTCCCAAAGCTCATATTTATAACTTTAGCCCCATTATCTACAGCATAACGAATAGCGAGTGCGATATCCTTGTCAAATTCATCGCCTGATGTAGTAGTATTTAAACACATGATTTTAACACTATCAATGATACCTTTTACTTCTGTATGATTTCTTTTAGAAGCTATTAAAGACGTAATTTTAGTCCCATGATCTATTTTGTTTGTGCCATCTACTTTGTTGTTACCATATGGAAAATCGTTTAGATCGTTAGGGTCGTCCTTAGTTAGATATCTGCCATTATGTTTCAAATTCAGATTTTGTTTTATCATCTTCTTTTCCATTTTTTGCCTTTCAACTAACTCTTCATTATTAATGTCATATCGTAAATACGTTTTCATATACGATATATATTTTTTTTCCTCTTCATCTTTGATAGTAGTTAATAAAGAATCTATTTGTTTTTGATCATAACTATTTCCTGGAAAATACCTATTTAAAATAGCATTAGATTTATTATATTTCTTTTGTATTCCTATATAACGATTTAGGTTGTTTTTTCTTCTCTCAAGCTCTTTGTTAAATGCTTTTTCAGCTCTTAGGTAAGTTTCATATTGTTTTTTTTCACTGGCAGGCACTTCTTCCTGGGAAATACTTTTAAACTTGGTATCATATTTTTTAATCAATTCTGTATAAGAAAAACTAGAAAATACCACACTATCGTTTTCTTTAGTACCAATATAATTCCAACCGTTTATATCATCTATATAACCATTGTTGTCATCGTCTATACCATTATTGGGGATTTCATTTGTATTCACCCAAATTTTATTTTTTAAATCATCGCGATAAATATTAATTTCAGAATCTAATACTGCAACAATGACCGGGTTTGGTTGTCGATTTTGTAATAATTCTGTATATGCCCTTTCTAAACTTATACCGGGTAAGCTGTCTTTTTCAATGTCTTTTAAATGCCAATGCTTTAAATCGTTTTTTGAAATACTCTCTCTCTTTTTGTATGATAAGGAGCTTAAAGCAATAGCTTCATAGTTTGGACGACACGATAAAGTTATGCTAAATAAAACAGCACTTAACGTTAGTATAAAAATGTTTTTAAAATGCATATACAGAAAAGTTATTTAAAATTAATATCAATCACCACACAATGCATCTGACTTATCTAAACATGCCCAATCTAATGTTTGATCAGTATGCCCTACTTCGCAATCACCAGACCCACCTAAAATAGTTCTTTTTTGGTCATCATTTAACCTTGATATGGTCGTTTTTTTTAAACTCAAATTAATTTTTTTTTTCATAATTATACTGTATTTAGTTAATAACGTTGCAAATATATGTATACTTAATACATCTTTCAGTGTTGTTTAGGTGATTACCTTTCTATTTTCCCTGAAAATAGAAAGGTAAATTTCAAATTCTGACCTTATGTTTCTAATTTTTTTATAAAATAGGAAACTGTAATACCATTTTTTTTAAAAAAAGCTTTTGTAAAAGTTTCTGTATTGGTAAAGCCTACTTCTTCGGCAATGGCTTTTATGGTATAATTTCGAAACTGACCGTTGATCTGCAATTGCTGCATTACATAATCTATTCTTAAGTCGTTTATATAGTTATTAAACGTTTTAGACTTAAATTTATTAATGATTTTAGATAAATACTTTGAATTGGTATTCAAAATTTTTGATAAGACGTTTAAGGATAATTTAGGTTGTAAATATGCTTTATTCGTTTCAAATTCTTCTAAATTGTTTAAAATTTGTTCTATTAGTTTTTGGTCTATATCCAATGTCGATTTAGTTTCCGACTTTATTTTCTGTTTATAAGGCTCCTCATTTTTTAGCTTTAACTCATTTATTATCTGACTAAATCGTTTTTCATTATTTATTTTTTTTCGATACAAGTATGCAAATAAGACTAATAGCAACAAAATAATTGCTAAAAATAAAATAGTATTTCTTTTAAACGTGTTTTTTTCTTTGCTCAACAAAAAAACTAATTTCTCTTTTTCCTCCTTTAAATTTGACAAGTCATTTTCCTTAAATGTTTTATTTAAACCTGAATAATTTTTGGTTAATACACTATCAATTTCTATTAATTGTTCGGTATAATGCAATTGCTGCTTTAAATCTCCTTTATTTTTATAATATTTTATCAGATACTCATAGGTTTGTCTGGGATCACTGGAAAGGTAATTGGTAGTAGTATAAATAGTATCTATCTTTTTAAAATAAGAAATAGATTTTTCTGTTTCACCATCAAACTGAGCAATTCTACCTAAATGACCATAGGAAATAGCCAAATCAACTTTAGACTCTAAACCTTTTAGGTAGGGTAGGGACTTTAAAATGCTGTCTTTAGCTCTTTTATAGTTACCCTTTAAGTATTGATTCCCACCTTCAATATGGGTAAAAACTAATTCATTAAAATTAGGATGTATTTTAGCCAGCGAATAGCCCTTTTTATTATACCACGAAACTGAATCAAATTTTTTCTGTAAAGCATAGCAAATACTTACAGACCTTAAAAGCCCTAAATATTTGTGTGAAATTATGTTTTTTATGTTTTCTTCTCTATTTTCTTCTATGTAGACTAAACATTCTTTAAAAATAGTTAGCGCATCTTCATGTGATCCTACTTTTAACTTTAAATTTGCTATGTTATGTTGGACTGTATAATACGATGATTCATTCCTCCTCTTTTTATAGTATTTTCTCGCTTTTAAATAATAGTCTAAAGCACTCTTGTACTTATTGGACCTGTAATCTAAATTACCTAAATTATTATAATTTTCTGCCCGTAATTTATGCAAATTATAAGTGTTACATACCTTTAGACTACTATCGGTATATTTTATGGCGAGTGTTATATCTTCTATATGTAATCGATGTAAACGAATGTAGCTGTTAGCAATCGCTTCGTAAGCATTTTCTTTCGTTGCTTTCTTTAAAGTATATCGAGCAATTTTTTCAGCAAATATTTTTTCTTTACGAAAGTGCTCATAAAATAGATCCTTTAGTTCTGAATAGCTTTTTGTTGCTAGAGAATCTGCACTATTGTCTTGACTAAAAGAACTAATTTGAGTAAACAAAGCAATAAGTAAAGCGAATAAATAATTAAATTTCATTGAAAGTTTACAGTTAGAAGTGCGAAAGTACATTTTTATTAAAATGACTTTTAAAACAAACGTTTAACGTCATTTTTAATTGTTGAATCGCTTTCTCAATTTAATAATAATCAAAAAAAATAAGTTAATTTCTCTCTTTTTTATCAATTTTTAGGTGTTTAAAACTAAAAGGAGGCGATTTATGTTTAAAACAAGTAAAAAATCGAAGATCCCAGAATTCACAACGTTTTACTCAAAAAAAGTATAACACTGAATTCATGAATTTGGACTCTAAATTCATGAATTCAGACATGCTTGTCTTGTTTTACACCCAAAACTCAACATATCTTTGTGACAACAAACAATTAAACATAAATCTATTAATTGGTTGTCTTAGGGAAAAAATAAATACGATGCTAGCTCGTGTTTGTTTTAATAACTAAATAATGCACTCGCTATTAACCAAAAAATAAATTTAAAATGGCACCCTTAATACTTTATATAATTGATTTAACAATAACACTAATTACTAACTTTTAATACACGAAGGAAAACTTAAATGAGTAATATATCTAGATATAATTTAGTTTATAAACTATTGAAAGCAAATGGTTATGCAGTAAACAGGAGGGAGTTAAAATTAGAATTATTTTCACATCCAGAATTTCCTAGTTTAAAGGCCATAACCGATACCTTAGATCGTATAGATATAGAAAACATAGTAGTTAATATTCCTAAAGATTCCATAAGTAAATTACCAAATACGTTTATGGCTTCTCTTAAAAATAATGAAATAAGTCTTGTTAAAAAGAATACTAATGGACTTAAGTTATATACTGAAAAGTTTAAAACACAAAAAAAGAGTTTTTTAGAATTCAATAACGAATGGACTGGCAGTATTTTAGCCATAGAAAAATCTAAAAACAAAACAACTATAAAACACAAACTGTTTTATTTTTTAAAAGCTTTTATTTTTTTAATTTCCATAATTGCAATTTTTAAATATAACATGTCTGCTATGTTTATATTATCATTTATTGGTTTAGCAATAAGTATTATGGTATTAAGAAAAGAGTTGGGTATTTTCGATATTTTTTCTCAAAAAATATGTAGCCTTAACGAAAAGATTAATTGCAATTTAGTAATAGATTCACAAAAAACAGTTTTCTTTAATACACTATCATTAGGGGATTTAAGTTTAATCTTTTTTATGTCATCGGTAGTTATTAATCTTTTTTTAGGATTTAATTACCTTTTTTATTCTATTTTTTTAATTCTAAGCTTGCCTATAATCTTATATACGATATATCTACAAGCAGTAATTATAAAAAAATGGTGTTCATTATGCTTATTAATTTCGCTAACAACCCTAATAATGATTTCATTTTTATCACTTTATAATTACAATTGGTCTTTTGATATTCAATATTGGAAAAAATCAATTTTAATATCATTCTCAATACTCATAGCATGGTTGTATTTAAAATCGCATCTCAAAAAATACATACATTTAATAAAGGAGCAGTATAGTTACTTAAAGTTAAAAAGAGATTTTAAATTATTTGACAGCGTTTTATCTAGTGACAAAAAATTTATTTCTAATTCATTAAATAAGATTTCTTTTGGAGCTTCAAATCCTAAAATAGTTATAGATGCGATAACAAATCCTTTATGTAGTTTTTGTAAAGATTCATTTAATAGCTATAAAGTACTTTTGGACAATGAAAAGTATAAATCTGATTTACAAATTAATTTTATTTTCAATCCAATTAATGATGGGATAAGTTTATCTAAAGAAATCTCTGCAAAGGTTTTAAATATCTATTCGAACTTTGGAAAAAAGGCTTGTTTTGAAGCAATGGATATGTGGTTTAATAGTGATAGTAATAAATGGCAAAAAAAATACAGCTCAGTTTCTGGTATGAGAAATATAGATTTAGAAACTCACCTTAATTGGTGTGAGACTAATAAAATATCTTATTCACCATTAACACTATTAAACGGGCATGAATACCCAATAACACATTATCAAATAAAAGATATCAATTATTTTATTGAAGAACTTTTGGCAAAAAGGAATCAATAAATCAAAATATTTTTCGCGAAAGAAGGACTGAAACTTGATAGTCATTAAATGTTCAAGTAATACATTAATTTTTAAATTTAAATATCATGTTAAAAAACATATTAGAATTACAAGGTGTTCAAAAAATGAACAAAAATGAACAAAAAACGATAAACGGAGGTGAAAGAACATGTTATGGTAACCAAATGTCTGATGGCACAAGGTATATTGAGTGTATTAATGATAACGGAAGCTTTAGTTATTTTAATAGAATGGGTACCGAAATCACTTGTAATGATATTAATTAAAGATTTTTAATCTTTAATTCGTTCAAAATCACTAATTTTTTATAATAAAGAGTGGTTAACTAAATCATTAATTAATCATTCTTTATTATTTTAATACTACATTTTATGAAACAAGTTTTAATCATTTTTTTAGTTCTAATTTTTTCTTGTAATGAAAAGAACCCAAATGATTTAGAAATTATTTTTGAAGATTCAGAGAAAATCTCTTTTTTCAACTTTGATTCATTAAATGTATCTACTGATAACGTAGTGTTTAAAGAATATTCATCTAAGAAAGCAATATTGGATAAAGAATATGGAAAAGCTGCTTTTTTTCTCATTGATTTTAATGGTAATGAAATTTTTAATGATAAAGATGATGTCCTGATAATTAGAGATATTAGTTCCAAAACTCCAAATTCGTTTTCAAAAACAAACACAATCGAAAGCAACTTATTGTTTTCAATTAATGAGAGTGTTATTCAATTTGAGCAAATTAATAAGGACAATAAGTCTTATAAAGGCAAATATAAATTATCAAAGAGCATAATAGATTCGGTTAACAAGAATAATCGAAAATTTGATAAAATACCAAATGTTAATTTTTTATCTATTGAAAATAAAACGTATAATTTTAAAGATTTTGAAAACAAGAAAAAATATATTTATGTAGACTTTTGGATTTCAAGTTGCTCTCCATGCATTCAACAAATTCCAGACATTAAAAAAGTACATTCAAAGTATCATGAACAAGTTGAAGTTATAAGTGTAAATTCAGATAATTTGAAAAAGAGAGGTGAACTTGTAAATGAGATTATTAAAAAACATGAGATGAATTGGCTCCAAGGAGTGACTAATAGTAACTTAAAAAAACAAATAGATTTTAATTTATATCCGCAAAGTTATTTGTTTGACGAAAATGGAAAACTAATTAGCTCAGACATGTCCCCTATTAAATTATTAAAACTCTTAGAAAACCAAGCTAATTATTAGAAAATTATAGAGATTAAGTTCATTCTTATTAAGTATTGAATAGTGATATAAGAGGTAAATATCCAACATAACAAAACTATTCAAGTAGGGTTTTCATGCCTAATTTATAAAGTATCTTTTCGCGAAAGATGGACTGAAACTTGACAGTCATTAAATGCTCAAGTATTAAATTAATTTTTAAATTTATTATTATGTTAAAAAACATATTAGAATTAGAAGGCGCTCAAAAAATGAGCAAAAGTGAACAAAGAACAATTAATGGAGGTGGGTGTGTCATGACTGCCATTACAGCAGACATTTATGGACCGTATAATGGCGGAGTTTATGCGTCTCATACAGCGCATTACGATTGCGGTAATGGTCCTCAAACAGGTCCTATGCATATAATTCCAATGGAATAATTCAATTTTATTACTCACGATTTTAAATTTTAAAAAATCGTGAGTAATTTTTTAATAATTAGAATATGAAATATATATTATTTATTTACTTATTTATTAGTTTAAACTTATACTCTCAGGAAAAATCTCAGTATAGAGTGCTAAGTGCTTTAGATTCTATACCAATAGAGAATGCTTATGTTTCAATTAATGGATTTTTGGAGACAGTAACTGATAAAAGTGGTCGTTTTAAAATTAAAAATGATTTCGAGACCATTCAAATTAGTCATTTAGTCTTTAATCCAATAGTGATGACGAAATTCGATTTAAATGAAGAAAATACAATTTATTTAAATGAAAAAATAGAAGGATTAGATGAGATATTAATAAAAAGTAATAAAACAAGTAAAATTTTATTGCCAAGTGAAGAATTAGGAATTGGCTTGCATCGTAAAAAAGGATTTAGATTAAATCAGAATTCGGTTTATGTAACTTTTATTCCCAACGATATCGGGGAAGAGTGCTTAATAAGTAAAATAATAGTAGAGGTTTATGGAGAGATGTATCAAGAGAACACAAATAAAGCATTTATGCCTTTTAGAGTAAATTTATTTACGATAAATAAAGAGACAAAACTACCAGGTGAAAAATTACTTAAAGAAAGCTTATTAACTTCAAATAAAGGAAGATCTGAAAGTAAAATGGTTTATGTAGATATTAGTGATTATTTGATTGATTTTCCTAAAGAAGGCATTTTTGTTACTGTAGAAAGTTTAAATCTATTAGAATTAGAAAGCTTTAACATACCTGCTCATATTCCTTCATTTAGGGCTATTAAGAAGAAAAATAAAAGTAAGTATGTTGGGTATCAACGAGTGTATACATGGAATAGGTTAACAATGGATAAAGATTCTATATATATAGATTGGATTGATAAAAAAATGAACAGCGGCATTTTGAGAAATACTTACAATTTTGGAATTGAAGTTGAATATTAATCACTATTAAAATAATTAATATCTAAATATAATAGGTGTTAATACATTTCAAAAAAATATGCCAATTTTTCCTTTTTATAAACAAACAGACTCTAAAGACTGCGGTCCCACTTGCTTAAAAATAATAGCTAAGTATTATAATAAAAGTATTTCTATACAAGAGTTACGAGATTTAAGTGAAACCACCAGAGAAGGAAGTAGTTTGCTGGGTTTAAGTGAAGCTTCAGAACTATTGGGTTTTCGTAGTCTTGGCATTAAGATTAATGCAGAGAAATTAAATGAAGTTCCTTTACCGTGTATTTTGCACTGGAATAAAAACCATTATGTCGTTTTCTATAAAAGACATAAAGACACCTTTTATATTTCAGATCCTGCACACGGACTTATAAAATACAATAAAGAGGAATTTTTAAAACATTGGATAGGCAATAATTCAAAAAAAGATACTGAAGAAGGTGTCGCTTTACTTTTAGAAACTACCCCAAAATTTTATGGTACTAACTTTGAGGAAGAAGGAAAAGATTTTAGTTTTTCTTTCATATCTAAGTATTTGTTTAAATACAAACGCTTTCTCTGGCAATTAGTTATTGGTTTAATAGCGGCGAGTTTATTACAAGTATTATTTCCATTTTTAACCCAAAGCGTCGTCGATGTTGGGATTAAAAATCAAGACATCCATTTTATATATCTTATTCTTTTTGCGCAATTGGCCTTATTTTTAGGAAGAACTGCTATAGAAGTTATTCGCAGTTGGATTCTTCTACATTTAAGCACTCGTATTAATATTTCTTTAGTTTCAGATTTTTTTATAAAACTCATGAACTTACCCATTGCCTTTTTCGATACACGAATGACAGGTGATATTTTGCAACGGATTAACGACCATAAACGCATTGAACGTATTTTAACAACCTCATCGTTAAATGTACTGTTTTCTATGGTTAACCTCATTATTTTTAGCTTAGTATTGGGTTATTATAGTCTACAAATTTTTGGAATTTTTGTAGTAGGAAGCTTTTTATATTTTCTATGGATCGTCATTTTCTTAAAAAAACGAAAAGACCTTGATTATAAACGTTTTTCGCAAGTAAGTCAAGAACAAAGTAAGGTGATTGAACTTATTAATGGCATGCAAGAAATAAAACTCCATAATGCCGAAAAACAAAAACGTTGGGGTTGGGAATTTTTACAGGCCCGTTTGTTTAAAGTATCTATAGAGGGTTTAGCCTTGGAGCAATACCAAAGTGTTGGTTCTGGATTTATTAACGAATTAAAAAACATTTTAATTACGATCTTATCTGCGAAACTGGTTATTGATGGAGACATTACTCTGGGTATGATGTTAGCGATAACTTATATCGTTGGACAGTTAAATTCTCCTATTGCTCAACTTATTAACTTTATAAGAGAAGTGCAAGATGCCAAAATAAGTTTAGAACGCTTATCTGAAATTCATAATAAAGAAGACGAAGAACAGCAAGACAGTGAGAAAATTGTTACGATTCCTAGTAATTTGGATTTTGAACTCTCTAAAGTGTCGTTTCGTTATATAGGTTCTGACCAAATGGTATTAAACGATTTAGATTTAAGCATCCCAGCAAATAAAATAACCGCAATTGTAGGTACAAGTGGAAGTGGAAAAACGACCTTAATGAAGGTTTTACTTAAATTTTACGATCCTAATTCTGGGCAAATAAAGTTAGGTAATCATGATTTAAAAAACATTTCTCAAAAAACCTGGCGTAACGAATGCGGTGTGGTCATGCAAGAGGGTTATATTTTTAGTGATAGTATTGCTAATAATATTGCAGTAGGAGAAGATTATGTTGATAAAAAGAAACTCGCTCATGCTGTAGATGTTGCTAACATTAAAGAATTTATAGAGTCTTTACCCCTATCATACAATACAAAAATAGGAATGGAAGGTGTTGGTTTGAGCACAGGACAAAAACAGCGATTACTTATTGCACGCGCCGTATATAAAAACCCTAATTTTTTATTTTTTGACGAAGCCACATCTGCTTTAGATGCTAATAATGAAAAGGTCATTATGGAGAAGTTAAATCTATTTTTTAAAAATAAAACAGTTGTTGTTGTAGCCCATCGACTAAGTACCGTTAAAAATGCACATCAAATTGTTGTTTTAGAAAAAGGAAAAATTGTGGAAGTAGGGAATCATGAAAGTTTAGTTAAGGAAAAAGGGAATTATTATAATTTGGTGAAGAATCAATTAGAACTGGGGAGTTAATCCCATCCCTAGCCCTTCCCAAAGGGAAGGGAACTCATATTTTAAAAATAAATATTAACGAATACAATTTTCCCTTTTGGGGACATCGCAGATTAAACGAATCGAGAGCATAAATTATTAATAAAGTTAAATGTCTGAAAGACAATGGGGAATAAACTAGAAGAAATCGATTTAAGAAGCGAAGAGGTTCAAGAAATTTTGACTCAGGTGCCTAATTGGATGATCCGTTGGGGAAATGTATTGTTTTTATCTCTTATTTTAATGCTTTTGTGTATCACTTACTTTGTAAAATATCCAGACACCATTCAATCGCAAGCTTTAATTACCACTGAAATTCCGCCACAAAAAGAATATGCTAAAATTACAGGAGAATTGCAGTACGTTTTAATTGAAGATAATGAGTTCGCGAAACAAAATCAACCATTAGCCATTATAGAAAATACGGCGAATTATAAAGATGTTTATAGACTAAAATCTATTATCGATACGATTAAAGTTAATAATAAATCATTTCGTTTTCCTGTAGCAGAATTGCCTATTCTATTTTTAGGTGATATTGATTCCCAATATGCTTTGTTTGAGAATAGTTACATTCAATATCAATTAAATAAGGAATTACAACCTTTTTCTAATGAAACATCTGCAAATACGTATTCAATTTCAGAATTAAATACACGATTAAAAAGTCTTCAGTCACAAAAAGAAATTAATAGAACAGAAGTAGAATTTAAAGAAAAAGACTTGCAACGAAATAAAACGTTATTTGAAAAAGGGATTATTTCTACTCAGGACTACGAAAACAAGCAATTAGAATTTGCACAAGTAAAACGTAATTTTAAAAATTTTGAGACTTCTATTTCTCAAATTCGCCAGGCAATTAGCGATGCGAACAAAACATCAAAAGGGACAGAGATAAGTCAAGTAAAAGAGGAACTTTTACTTCTTAAAAATGTTATTCAGTCTTTTAATCAATTAAAAAAAGCGATTAAAGATTGGGAAAGTAGATATGTTCTAAAATCTAATATTAATGGAACCGTTTCTTTTTTAAATTTCTGGAATGCGAACCAAACCGTTAATCAAGGCGATTTGGTATTTACTATTATTCCTAGTAAGAGCTCATCGTTTATAGCAAAATTAAAAACGCCTGCTCAAAATTCAGGTAAAATTAAAACGGGACAGAAAGTGAATTTAAAGCTTGAAAATTATCCAGATACAGAATTTGGAGTACTAAATGGTATAATTAAAAACATTTCATTAATTCCTGATAAAGAAGGTTTATACTTTATTGATGTAGAGTTGCCAAAAAAGCTAATTACATCTTATAATAAGGAAATAAACTTCAAACATGAAATGCGTGCTTCTGCAGAAATTATTACTGAAGATTTGCGTTTAATCGAACGGTTTTTTTATCAATTCAAGGAAGTACTTAAGAGATGAGTTTATTTATATAATTATCTAATAAAGAAAGATGAAGAATCAAATTTCCCTAAGTAATTTACTTGTCTTTTAATTCACTATAAAGATCTTTTATTCTTTTTTCAACTTCAGGGCTTTTTCCTAAATAATATATTTGAATTTTTTTACCATTAACAGAAACTTTATAATCGTAATTGTCTTTGTTTTCCACCCAGAAAATCTTGTTTTTCTTTGAGGAAGTGGAATCTCCTAATTCATTTTTAATAATTGAAAGAACTTCTTTTTTGCTCTCTTTTTCAATAGAGAATTTATATTTCAATTGCTTTTGTGCAGATATCGTATTAAAAACAAAAAAAGAAATGATAATAAATAGAAATTTCATATAGATGTGTTTTTTTAACGAAAATAAAGAAATATCTGGTACTCTCAAAAAATTATAGTGTAGATAGTCTTATTCAAGGTTGTAACGTGAGTTCGACTTAAGGAAATCACGTCAGTTCGAGTGCTTCGACATTAGGAGAAGTGTATCGAGAACATTGATTTTCTTACCAAAAAACCTATTCTCGATACTATTTTTTTCCACTTTGTTCCAAAAAACCACTCGAATTGACGGTTTTTGATAACCAACATCTTTATAACGAACTGAGGTTTGTAGACATTCTAATTGATTATGGTATGATAAAAGAAAAAGAATTGAATGTTAAGAAGTTTAATAAATCAAACCAAAGCATTTCACTCAGCTATAAACTCAAAAGCCGCTTTTCTTTTTCCTTCTGTATCAATAAACCCAAATGCTTCTTGTTTATTTTTCCGCCAAGGTAAACGCCCAGCGACTTCTTTAGGAATATGGTTAAAGTCGTATAAAGTCCACGATATAAAAGGCATTTCATTTTTCTTTATAATCTTTTGAGCCCTTTTATGATAAGTAGCTTGCTCTTTTTCTGACGCTCCAAAAGGATTCCATAACCCATTATAAGACGATAAACCAAATTCACCAAGCACAATGGGTTTGTTAGGTATATTAGATTTTAAGGTTTTATAAGTATCATCTAAATTGTTGAGGTCTTCGTAATAATGAAAAGATATAAAATCGAGGTCATCTTTTAAAACGGTAGCGCTTTTAGAGTTAGACCACCCAATAGTTACGGGGTGATTGGGGTCTATAGATTTTACAAGTTTTACTAGATGTTGCAACCAGCTCGTTACGGCTAATTCACCACGAGAATTAAAATCTAAATTAGGCTCGTTCTTAATATCCCAGGCTAAAATAGCTTTATGGTCTTTAAATTTAGAAACAATAGTTCTGGCGTGTTTGTGGTTTAATGTCCAATCTAAAACCGAGTAATCGCCATAAAAATCGAAAAGTGTAACGACAACCTTTAAATTATGAGTTTCAGCAGCATCTAAAATTTGTTTTAGTTTTTTAAGTTTATTAGGAATAACAGATGCTTTTCCAAAATCGTCATAAGGAATAAAAATCCGAATAGAATTTAAGCCTGCATTCCGTATAATTTTAAAATCTTTAGCAATGGTTTCCATATTAAAATCTTTACCAAATAAATCCCAGGGTGTGGCTTGCGGATAATAATTAATACCTTTTAGACTTAAAATTGAAGCGTTATTAGTTGGTTTAATTGCATCAATAGGTTTTGAAGCCGGTTCTTTAATTAGTTGCCTAATTTTCCAAAACCCATCTTCTAAAAGCAAGATGATTTTATAGTTCGAGACTTCTGTAGTTTCCAATACTAAAGCTTTGTCTTTATAAACCCGTTTATACTCGACGACGTTCTCATCTTTTAATACAGCCAATTGCCCATCCTCACTAAAAAAAGCAATCGTAGGATTGTGCTCTAAAGTTGTTGAAGTTATGCTTGTGTTTTCTGCAGTATTTAAACTAATGATATTAAAAATGTGTTCACGAGCATTAGCCGTGTAATAATCACTAACACCTTCTTTTAAATTGGTTTTGTAGGCCACGTGGCGCACATACCAAGCATCTAAATAATCACTTTCAATGTTTTTAAGCGTTTCTTTATCTATTGGGCGGCCTTCATTGTTTATGGATTTCCAAGTGATTTTGGGCGTATAATGTTCTTTAGCATCAATTTTTGTATGTAACATACTGCTGCGATCTGCTCCAGTATTTAAGTAACTGTAAAGGGCACTAACGCCAAACAGAATTAATGCAAGAAGCAACACATAAGAGGCGATTAAGAAACCACGGATTATATTTTTATTTAAAACGCTCATAACAATTTCGCAGTTATTGTTTTTTCCAATCCTGCGGCTTCAATTTTAAGCTGATAGGTATCTGCTTTTAAAAATTGTCCATTTAAATTAAAGGTTGCAATGCCATTAGTGGACGGTTTCTTAAAGCGTTTAATAAGTACATTGTTTTTATAAACCGAAAGTGTAACTTCTAAACCATCAGGAATAAGCTGTTTCATAAAACTTTGTAAAGGTCCTACGGTTACGCTTCTATTATTTTCTGATAAAGCGATATTAAAGTCTTTAATAACGGCTTTATAATTTAAGGTTATCGTATTACTTTCTGCCATACCGGTTACAAAGGCTTTTACAGACCACTGTTCTTCATAATCTGGATGTATCATCTTAGCAGTCGCTATTCCTTTTATGGTTGCGCCAGAACTTTTTAAAATATGACCAGTTTTATTGGTTATAAAAAAATCAACGAAAGTGCCATCGCTAACCGTATTACCATATTTATCTTTAAGGGGTGAGGTTGAAAAGCTAGTGATTTGGTTTCCATCGGCATAATCATGATGTCTTTTTGCTGATATGGTGAAATTTTCAGGAGTAGCAGCCATAACATTGACATCATATTCTTTTGAGTTTGTACTTAAACATTCTGAAGTCATTAAAATACGGCCTGTTTTTTCTTCTGAAAAAATATCTTGGTAAGCGATTAAGTGGTTAGTAACGATTTTGGAATGGGTTTCCTTTGACAAAAACTGATGTCGTATCGTAACTTCTGTGCTGTCTTTTACAGGATTATCATATTCATCTGTTGGGATAACCACCAGCATAGTAAAATCGGTTCCACCTGCATTAATACTTGGCGGGCCAATATAGGTTTCCATAGTTTTTACTTTTGCCTGCGGAATAATATTAAAATGCCCAGAAAGTGAATTTGTATCGTAAAGTAATTTCCAATTTACGAGTCCTGATTTTTTGCTTAAACTTAACGGAATTTTATAAGTCAGTACTTTGTTTTCATAAAATGCCTTAATTAAAGTCGCGCCATAACCGTTTGAATAATATAATTGAGGTAATATTTTTTCTGAAGCCGAAAACTGAAGCGTAATGTCTTCTCCAACTTCAAACGTTTTTTGAGAGCTTATATATTTAATATCAATTATACGACTCGTTTCTTTTGAAGGCGAAAATGCCAATAAAATAATGCTGGTTAGAATAAATAGATATGTGAATACTCTTTTCATTAATTGGGATTGCCTATGTTTAATACCAGTTCTATCATAAAATGCACCATATAATTCGTTTATTTTTCACTATTTCTGCATTATAAAATTAAACCGTAGCACATGCTATGCTTAAATTTAATGCTTTGAACTAGCAAAAACTAATTCAAATTATTTATGACTCATTTTATAACAGAACTGGTATAATTATTAATTTCAATTTTAATAAAACCATAATCATCGTGCTCTATTTTTTGAAGCAGTGACCCAGTATGGTTTTGAATTCTATTTTTCACAACTTTATTAGCAATGTCCCTATTAGTCAAACCGTTTACAAAACAATGAGTCATATCGTCGCTTATTAATTTTATAGAATGATTATGTAAAATAGAGTAGTCGAAATGGCGCTGTCTTTGTTGGCGAATGCCCTCTTTTAAAAAATGATGATCTACCCAAAGTAATGTTTTATTATGATCGTAATAACTTATTAGGAGCTGAGGTACGGTAACTTCTTTAGTACCACTATTAAATAAGCGTCCTGAGATTGTTTTTTTGTTAATTTGAAGCGCACTTAATCCAACACTTTTGTATAAATCGGTACCAGCAACATTTCCTGCGATTTGAAGATTAAACGTTGTGGGTTGTTCTTCAAAAGCCACGGGTGTGAATTCATCAGGGTTAAAGGTTTTTGGAATGGAATCTTTAGTTTGAGACCAAGCAATACCTTCAAAATTAATTCTGAAAGAACTTACTTCTTTAGGCATCAATTTATGTTTCACATGGTATTTTGCATTGTAGCTAGCGAGTTGTTTGTTAGCGTCGTTGTAAAGTGTGCCTTGTAAAACAACATCGGCTGGGACGTTATCTATATTTTGAATTTCTCCAACTATAGCATAGTGGTTATCGTATTTTACCAATTTTGAAGATAAGACTTCTAAAACAGGTTGTTTTAAAACATCTTCATGGTGTGTTTGCTCGCTCGTTATTCTGCGTCTACCTTGATTGTGATAATTTGTTGCATTTTCTACATAGAGTTGGTCTGGAGGTAAATCGGTATCTAAATCGTCAGGTTTTAAATACCATTTGCCTCTATACTTGGCTAATGTTTTATAATCTGTTTTATTAATTTTTTCTAGAGGTGTAATCCAATTGGTAATAACTTTTGCGTTTGCTGTACTGTCGTTTTTGTTAGTTATCTCTACTTCAATAGTTTCCAGTTTAGCATATGAGCTTAGAAGACCATCGGTTACCGAAATTTCTAATAAATATTGTGCCATTGGTAAATCACTATTAGGATCTATTAATTGGTAGGCGTTTTCAAAAGCCTTAAAATCTAAAGCATCATAATAGGCGATTACAGCATTTTTTGGAGAACGTTGTGAATCATTTTTTAAATAAAAGGTATACAATCCTAAGCTTACCATAATAATTAAAAAGAGAGACCAAAGGTGTGTGATTTTTAATACGGTTTTTGAAAAATACGAATAGTCATTTTTAAAATTTAAATAGATAGGAATTGCTTTTACTTTTGTTTTTAATGCGTGTATCCAAATAAGTTGAATATTTAAAATAAAGGCAATAATAACCGTTAAAAAAGGAATAATACCCCAAAGTATTTTTTGCCATTTTGAAACGTCTTCTTTTGGTAAAATAGAAGACACAGGAGGCACATTTAATTTTTCCCAAACCATAATACCATTTTCTAATTGGCGTAAACGTTGCCAACCACAGAAATAAAGAATTGGATCATAGAATTTATCGTTAGAAAAAATGTATTTGAGATTGTATTTTTCTGGAACGGTTAAAAACTGTTGCAAAGAGCCAATACCTTCTACACCTTTAAATTTAGAATTTTCTAAACGTTCAATTGCTCTCGTTGTTAATTCCGGGAGTCGTCTTGCAGAATGGTAATTACCATCTATAGTCATGGCATTGGTTTGCGCAGAAAGCCAAGCCATTTGGTCACCAAACCCTAAAGTTAAATACCGCCATTGGTCATGCTGGTCTTGGTTTAAAAAATTAACGATTGGCAACATTTTAATTTTTTGAGGCTGAGACGGTCTAAAATACCCCAAACTCATTGTGAAAATGGTCATGAATAAAAATAGTCCCGCTAAAACACCGCCAATAATACGATGGTAAACCGCTCCAAATTTATTCTGAATACGTGTTTTTAAATCGCCTTCTACAAAACGATAAGCGAACTCACCAAATAAAGGCAAAGACATAATGCTAGCCCAAAGTGTAAAGCGGTCTAATGTTAAAATATTAAAAGCCGTTTCTCCAAGAATGCCTTTTGGAATTGTTGTAGTGCCTCCAGTTCCTAAAATGGTAAGTAAGGTGATGGATAGGCCAAAAAACAAATACCGCTTACTGTAATATCGGTAAAATATATAGGGCAATAGTACGAGTAAAACACCCCAAGGAATTAAAAAGAAAACCAATCCCGACGATGTGATTTCTAAAAAATTATCTCTAGAACCATGTGGTATTGGAACTTGAGTTATTGGGTTGTTTTTAGAATTGATCCAATAGGGAAGGATGCAAATAATAATAATAACTAATGCCGACATTCCAAAACCTATAATACGCCTGAAAAGTTTTAAAAACGTTTGAAAAAAGACTTTAAAAGTAACCGCTTTCATGGTTTTTACTTGGTCTTTAGAAGCATCCATAATCACCATTCCGATAAGCGGGAATATGAAAAAAATCATTCCAAAAATTGGAGTGACATGATGTGAGCAAACGGTTACTGCAATTAAGGACAAGGCCGTTAATAAATAGCGATACCTTCCGGTTTTTAACCATAAATAAATTTCTGGAAGCGCATGCATTAATACCGAAATACCAATAATACTCGGTAATTGACCAAAAACATGTAGCGTTTCAACAAAAGAGGAAGACAATACGGCTAAAATAGCTGCGTATCCTGCTGCAGTTCTACTTGCTGTTATTAATAAAGAGAAACGATAAATACCTGTTATAAATAATAAGACACTTATTAAGGCCACAGTAAATAGCCCAAATTTTAAACCACCAATTAAAGACAGTAGTGCAATACTTTGATGTACTAATGGTGGATAACTCATTACTGTAAACCCCGTATACCATTTATAGCTCCAAGGTTCAAACCAGTTATTAGCGTAATGATCTGCAAAGAATAAATGTATTAAGGCATCATAGGTCGACTCTAAAGTAAAAAAGATACTCGTACCATGAAAAGCAATACCTATTAGTAAAGCTGCAATTAAATATTTATTCGATTTTTCGTTCATTTTATGCCCGCGCAAGCGGGTATCTTGTTTTTTGAGGTTCTTACTGAGGTTTTCAATTGTAAGCAAAACAGATTACAATCGAGAAGCTCGTTCGACATATTAAAGATATAACAAAGTTTTGTTTCGGTAAGTAGAAGCTACCGAAACAAAAAACACATTCGTCTACACAAAAGCGCCAACCATCGAAAACTCCCTATAAAAGCTGCTAATCTAAGGTACTTTTGAACCATAACCCTAAACAAATCTACTATGAAAACTGGAATTATTATACCGTGTTACAATGAAGCAAAGCGATTAGATGTTAATGCTTTTGTCGAATTTATTCAATCTCACAACCAATACCATTTATGTTTTGTAAACGATGGAAGTAAAGACACTACATTATCTGTTTTACAAACAATAAAAGAACAAGTAACAACCAGAGTAAGTATTATAGATGTTAAGAAAAATGCTGGCAAAGCGGCAGCAGTAAGATCTGGTGCACGATACTTATTTAATAAACAAGACGTAAATTATATTGGGTTTATTGATGCAGATTTATCTACCGACTTTAACGACTTTAAAAAGTTGGTAGATACGCTTCATAATAATAGCGAGTTATCACTAGTTTACGGCTCAAGAGGAAAAGGAGAAGGACATATAGAACGTAATGTATTTAGAAACATTTTTTCTAAAATGGTAAAAATGATTGTATTCTTAATTCTAGGATTGCCAATAGAAGATACTCAATGTGGTGCAAAAGTATTTAGAAGAAGTAGTATCCCTATAGCTTATGACACTCCTTTTTTAACAAGATGGTTATTTGATGTTGAGATTTTTATTAGATTAAAGAAGCATTTTGGATCAAAAAATATAATGAACAAATTACATGAGCAGCCATTAGAGCGTTGGGTACATGTAGAGGATTCTAAACTGGGGATTAAAGATGCTCTTCAAATACCTTATAAATTATTAAGCATCTGGTTTTCTTATACTGTACTTCAGTCTTTAAATTTTAATAACACATCTGGTAAGCTTATAACATTAGAGAAAACAGAAGGTATGTATACTAAAACAGCAGCATAATTATACCAATTTGATGTCTCCTCGAGCGCAGTCGAGAGGTTTTTATAAAATCTCGACTTTAGTTTGTCTTGAGAGACAGTCGAGGGGCGATTAAACATACTTTAAAAATTGAATTTAAATTAATACGAATAGTTTTAGGTGTTTAACTAAATAGGGACCGTATTAATTTAGAAAAAACCTTAGCCACTAGCTAAGGTTTTTTTAATGTGTAATAATCAGAATATAAACAAAAAATATCCACCCTTAACTCTTTTTTCAAAAGAACGAAGCTCGAAAGTCTCTCTTTAGAAGGAGATTTAGAGGGATGTTGTTTTAGTTTATCAATAGTCAATTCTTTAATTTAACAACATCCATCCCTAACCCTTCCTTCGAAGGAAGGGAACTCGGACGTATTCTTCATGGATCACTTTTATTAATTTAGAAGAGCATATATGTTATTGTCGAAAACACCTCTTATGAAAGCAAACTCAAAAGTCTCCCTTTGAAGGGAGGTTTAGAGGGATGTTGTTTTCGTTTATCAATAGTCAATTTTTTAATATAACAGCATCCATCCCTAACCCTTCCTTCTAAGTAAGGGAACTCTGGCGTATTCTTGATGGATCACTTTTATTCATTTAGAATCACATATATCTTATTGTTGAAAACACTTCTTATGAAAGTGAGCTCAAAAGTCTCCCTTTGAAGGGAGATTTAGAGGGATGTTCATTACTCAACTAAAATCAACGCCTTTCATATCTAAAACCAGTTTTTAACCCATAATTCTCCCCAATAATTACGAATTCTAGTTTAGTCGCTACGAATTCTAAAAGCGCAACAAAATTAGGAGATAACGCGCTTACTTTTGAAGTGTAAACAAACCACAATTACCAAAAACAAGAGATTATGAAACGCAGTATAGAAAATAAGACAACAACAAATAGAGGAAAACAAATGAAGCAAATTATTTTTCTTTTAACACTAATATTTAGCTTTCAATTAGCAAGTGCTCAGAATTTTGAAACAACAACAAAGTATAAAGTAACAACGAATCTTCAAGACAAAGGAAGTGCCTATTTAAACACCACTTTTAAAATTATGGATGCTCAAGACGAGTTTGATAGCTTTTCAACCTTTACCATTAAAGACGAAGAATTTTATGAAGAAATGACCATTACATCTTTAGAGAAACCAGGATTACAAGGCATTGAAGAAGTTGTAAAAGTAGAAGTAGAATCTACCACATGTTGCACAGCAGTAGAAGCGTATTATTTCTTAGTTACAGAAGATAAAAGCTTTATTCCGCTACCAAGTTTAGAGAATTTATACTGTGAAGACTCAGGACAGGATATACACTATGTTTTTCCTAACCAAATATTTGGAACCGAAGGGACCATCTTAAAAACCAGAATGTCGTATACAAAAACTTATGATGTTCAAGACGTAAGCATTCTACAGCAATTTAGTTGGAATGATGATAATTTTGAAGATGACGACTTTATAGCAAGCAATTCAGAGTACTAAAAACAGACAATAATAATTATAAACCTTTAAAACCCACGCATCATGAAAAATGTAAAAACACAACGAGTAAACACAAACACAGAAATTACAATCAGTAAAATTTTAAGAACTAGTATTTTTATTGCTATACTACTATTAGTCTCTAATACTTTTGCTCAAACACAAGAACTTCGTTTTAATACGATTGAGGATCACACGTTCTCAGAAGGAATTGGTTATGAATACCTTCTTGCTAATAACGTGAGACTTAGAGATTGCCCTTCTAAACAATGTACAGCCATAACAACAGTAAAAATTGGTACACAATTAAAATTGATAAAGAGTAGCGAAGCACCAGAAGTAATAAATGGTATTACAAGTAGCTGGTATAAAGTAAAATTAGGCCCAGATACTGGTTGGATATGGGGAGGAATGATTGCAAAAGATATTTTTAAAAGCAAGACAGACCCTAATGTAAAATTTGCTTTCGGTTTAGATCGTTTTAATGAAGAACAATTTGCCGATCAGTACCAAATTAGAGCCTATAAAAACGGCGTTCAAATCGACAAGATTACTGTAAAATCGAATACAGTTACTGCTTTAATAGCTCAAAAAATTGATAGAGAAAACTTAAACGATGTTATTCGATTACAAGCCCCTACAGCTGGAAGTTTTGGAAACGATACTAAAGCCATTTACATTGTATGGGAAGGTAACAAATTTAAAAAAATCGCAAATTTAACAGCAGCAGTAATGAAAGTGAAAAATGAAGACCTAAGTAGTGAAGAAAACTGCGCTGTTTTTTCTTTAGAGACTGATAATTAAAAAATAAGTAGTTCGTTATTTTGATTGGATGGATGCTGCAACTTGGGAGAGTTGCAGTGTCTTTATTTAGTAATTTCAGTTTAACTATATTTGTTTAACACATGGTGAAAAAATAACGATGCTGTCTCCTCGAGCGCAGTCGAGAGGTTTTTTACATATCGAAAACATCAATAATAACAAGGTCTCGACTGCGCTCGACCGGACATTCATAATTTTTGTCATGTGCTAAGCTATATTAATCACTTATTTAAAACCTTTTTTTGAATCGTTTTCTTCCATATCTACTCTTATTTTTTTTCTTCGGAATAAAAATACTACCTGCGCAAAATAATCAGTTACGAGAATATACCATTAAAGATGGTTTGCCTCAGTCTCAGGTTTACGATATGGTTCAAGATGAAAAAGGATATTTATGGCTAGGAACTCAAGGTAGTGGACTTTGTAATTTTGATGGTGATACTTTTCAGGTTTGGAATGAAACCAACGGTTTGATCTCTAACTATATTCATTCATTGTATTATGCTAATGATAAATTGTATATAGGAACTCGACAAGGCCTTTCAATTAAAATAAACTCGAATTTTTTAAATTTTGAATCGCCTCAAATTAATCAGTTTTATGCAACCGAAGATGGTATCTATTTGGCAACTAAATTTGGTGTTTATAGCTTCTCGAAATCTAATACGTTTAAAAAAATCACCATCAATGCTGAAATTGATTCGAGTGTTATTAACAGTATTATTTATGAAGATTCTTTTTTCTGGTTGGCCACAAGTAAAGGATTATGGAAAGCTAGTGAATTAAGTAATTCAGCAAAAAAAATTCAAAAAATAGAAACAAACGATTTTAGGAGTGTTGTTTTTCATAACCAAAAAATATATGCAGCTACTTTCAATGATGGCACTTTTGTTATCGATTTAAAGGAGAAAGAAGAAACCATTTTAATAAGAGAACCGCTGCGTATTAATTCCATGTCTATTCAAAATAACGATGAGTTATGGGTTGCAACAGATAATGATGGCATTTCTATAATAGACACAAAAACCAATTTACTAAAAGAGCAAATAAATACCCGTAATGGGTTAGCAGTCCCACATGTTAGAAAAGTGATAAAAGACAAACAATCTAATATATGGATTGCCACTTCTGGTGGTGGTTTCTATAAGTTCTTTCAAAACAGTTTTAAACATTACAATACGGCTTCTGGTTTAAAGGGAAACCGAATATATGCTGTACATCATAACAAGAAAGGCCTATGGGTTTCTAATTCAGAAGTAGGTTTGGTTAGAATAGATGCTAAGGGTGTTCATGAGATTCCGAAGTATAAGCATTTTTCTGAGGTAAAAATAAAAACGATTACTAGTGATAAAAGCGGAAATATTTGGGCAGGATCAGATGGCAGAGGAATTCTTTTCAATGAAACAAAAGATAAGTACACTGTTATTATTGACTCTAGTGATGTTTTGGATGTAAAAATAGATTCCGTTTCTCACAAGGTAACTAAAAACCATGTTATTAATACAGATACCGGTTTCCCGTCTGATTGGATTCGGAAAATTCAAGTTCATGATAATGCGATATGGGCTGCAACGTATTCTAGTGGCATTGTAAAATTCAATTATTATTCTGAAAACGATAGTTTAGTTATTAGAAAAATATATCGTAAAAAAGAAGGCCTTCAAGATTTGCTAATTCACGATCTGGTTAAAGATAATGAGAACAGATTGTGGTATGTCACTAAAAATGGACATTTAGGATTTATAAAAAAAGGAAAGCTCACACATTTGGGCCCCGTATTAAATGAAAAAATTAGTATTGGAACGTTATTATTTAAAAACGATAAACTATTTATTGGTACTGCTGGTAAAGGCATTTGGTGGTCTAATACGAGTGAAACACCCAGTTTTAAAAAACTAACAGGGTCTAAAGCGTTGTATTCTGAAAACATTTATCAACTTATATTCGATAATCAAAATCACTTATGGGTAGGTACAGAAAGTGGTGTAGATAAAATAGAATTGAATGAAAATACAGAAATAACCGATGCATTCCATTTTGGTAGAAACGATGGGTTTTTAGGTGTTGAAACCTGTTTAAACGCAGTAGATATAGATGATCAAGGTCAACTTTGGTTTGGGGCGATATATGGTTTAACCCGATATAAATCGACTAAGAATACCAAAGCAATAGTAATACCTAAAGTCTATTTTAAAACCATTAAAGTAGCTTCTAATAAAACTATAGATGCTATAGATTTAAAAAAGTGGACGAATAACAATAAAATAGTACAGTTAAAACCAGAACAGAACCGGTTGAGTTTTGTCTTTAAAACAGTGGATGTGGATCATCCAAAAGATATTGAATACCGCTATAAACTAAATAAGAATGAATGGAGTTCTTGGTCTACTAATAATGAATTAGATTTTCCTGGCTTGGCTTATGGGGATTACCAATTTTCTGTTCAATCTAGAAATTACAGATGGGAAGAAAGCGAGTCTATAAACTTTAATTTTTATATAGAAACACCATTATATAAAAAAGCATGGTTTCAATGGTTGGTATTTAGTTTGCTGGGCGGAGTTTTAGCTTTATATGGGTACTTTTATATTAGAAAGTTAAAGCTTAGAAATAAAGAAGAACAAGAACGATTGCAGATGAAGAATCACTTGTTAACCCTAGAACAAAAAGCGTTACGCCTTCAAATGAATCCGCATTTTATTTTTAATGTTTTAAACGGAATAAAAGCAATGGCAAGTAATAAGCCAGAAAAAATGAACACGACTATAAATAGTTTTGCAACACTACTTAGAGAAACATTAATTAATTCTAGAAAGGAAACGATTAGTCTAGACCAAGAGATCAAGACGTTAAAACATTATATTGAAGTTGAAAAACTAATGGCTTTAGAACATTTTAACTATTCTATTGCAGTAAATAGTGACTATGATCCTGAAGAAATAATAATTCCTCCAATGCTAATTCAGCCTTTTGTAGAAAATGCGATTCGACACGGTATTTTAAAAGGAAATAAAGAAGGAGAACTTAAGATTGCTTTTGAAACGGCAAACGATTTTTTACATTGCACTATTACAGATAATGGGATTGGTATTTTTCAATCGCAAAAAACAAAACCAAAAACGAATCATCAATCTATGGCTTTAACGGTAACGCAAGAACGATTAGAATCTATATCAGGAAAAGAGGCGTTAACGATTTCAGAACTAAAAAATAACGATGGTACTATTGAAGGAACTAGTATTCGATTTAAAATTCCTTTAGAAACAGATTATTAAATAACAATTATGCTTACAGCAATTATTATAGAGGATTTACCAGATGCTTTACAACTTTTAAAGAGTAATTTAGAAACGCATCATCCAGAGATTAAAATTATAGATACTGCACAAAGTGTTGTAGAAGCGGCAAAAGTTTTACGAAAAAAACAACCTGACATTTTATTCTTAGATATTATGTTGGGAGATGGTACTGGCTTTGATGTCTTAGAAATTTTTCCAGAATTAAAATCAAAAATCATATTCGTTACCGCTAGTGATGAATATGCGATAAAGGCATTTAAATTTGCAGCCATAGATTATGTTTTGAAACCTTATTCTAACGAAGAATTAAATCAAGCTATAGTTCGTGCAAAAGAACAAATTCAACCTAATGAAGAAAGATTATCTATCTTAAAAGACACCTTATCTGCTCCAGAAAAAAGACCAGACAAAATATCGCTACATACTTTAGATAAAATTATAATTGTGAATTTAGAGAATATAGTTCGTTGCGAATCAGATAGTAACAATACCGTTTTTCATTTAAAAGAAGGGAAAAAGGTATTTGTAACCAAGACTTTAAAATATTTTTCAGATTTATTAAAGCCTTATGAGTTTTTGCGCATTCATCAAAGTCATTTAATAAACATTCAATGTATTAGCGCTTTTATAAAAACTGATGGCGGGTATTTAATGCTTAAAAATGGGGAAAATGTTCCCGTATCTGTTCGTAAAAAATCTGAGGTTATTGAAATATTAGATAAGATGCATAGGTGATCAAAAGCCGTCAATTCGAGTGATTTGTTTGCAATAAAGTGAAAAAAAATAGTATCGGGAATAGGTTTTTAATACGAAAATCATTGTTCTCGATACGCTTCTCTTAAAGTCGATCCCGAAGCTTTGGGACGAACTGATGTGCCTTTCGTATGTCGAATTTGTATTTTAAATAATACCATATAAGGAAAACCCTTATTTATTGTAAGGAAAAAAATTATTGTAAGTCGCTCATAATAAATACATTTAGCTATCCCAAAACCGCTAAATGAGTAACTACTATATCATAGAGAACGATCCAGATTCTGTAAAACATATAAAAAATGTTTTAGCAAAGTTTGGTGATTTTAATTTCATAGGAAATACTAGTGATACTAGTATCGCAATGAATACGATTCTAGAAGAAAATCCTGCTATTGTTTTCTTATCTGTCGATAATGTTATTGATAACCCATTTAGATTTGTAAAAGATTTAAGTCTTTATATAGACACTCCGCCATTGTTTGTGGCTATTTCTATTACAAAAAATAAGGCATACAAGGCAATTAAGAATAATTTCTATGATTATTTATTAAAGCCACTTAGAGAGTTAGAGCTAAGAAAAAGTATGCTAAAAGCTGAAAAAAGTAATAGTTCTAAATTAAAAGACAAGGTTTGTATTAAATCTTATAACGATTATAAGTATTTAGATACTAATGAAATTTTATTTCTTAAGGCCGATAATAATACTACAGATTTTCATATGAAAGATGGTAGTGTTATTTGTGCTTATAAAACACTTAAAACTTTCGAGAATTTACTGCCTAGTAAATTTTTAAGAATTCATAAAAGTTATATTATAAACTCTAGTTATGTTTCTGGGATTAATTATGGAAAATTATTATGTACAATAGATAAATCCACTTTTAATATCCCGTTTACTAAAACATATATTGATAATGTGAAAGATATGAATGAAAAATTATCAAAATCATCACATGTATCCTTAAACTAAATATTCAAAAACTAAACAACTTTCCTGTTTTCTAACAAGCCATTAAATTTATCCCATTAATGGCTTTTTTTCTCTAATAGAACCTTTTTTGGCTGCTTTACTTAAAATTTAAATTATATAAATTATTATCGAATTTGGTTTCGTTATAGCAGTTATTTATTTGGTGACACAGCGTAGTCGAAGGCGACAAATAATTAGCATTCAAACCTTATAATTCTCTGTAAAGAATTTGTGAAAAGTGACTAAGTTTTTAATGGGTTTAATCCTTTATGTAGATGCTTTAAAAAATTGAATATTAAAATAATAGATTATTGTTATTTTAGAGCTTAAAAAATTGTAACTTATTGTTAATCTGTGAATTAAAATTTATTTTTAGTATTAAAAAATGAATTTCCCTATCAAAAAGTAGTATTTCACTAGTAGAACCTGTGCTTTCACTAAACACGAGGGTTTTATGATGTTTATTACCCCAAAATCGCATAATTTTCCAGTATGAAAGAAGCTTCATTGTAAGTAATACAAGTCGGCCCCAAGTCAACTTTATTCACTCAAATATTTCATTGTGCACATTTAACATTTAGCGCCGAAAGTCGGCCCTATGTATCCTTATGTCAAATTTTAAAACTTAACCTAACATGAAAACTTTAAAAAACATTTTTGCAATCGTCGTATTAACAACAATTTTTGCGTCTTGTACGCCAACTACAGATATTAATGAAGAAGCCCCAACAGAATTTAATGCTACTGGAGGTAATGGTGGTTCTGGTCAGGACGATGGTAAAGATTAATAAATATATAATATTATAAAATAATTAAGCTCTACACTCTATAGTGTGGAGCTTTTTTTTAAATTAGTGACAAACTAAAATTATCCTTGAAATTTCACCAATTAAAATATAAATCATTATTATTCATCCTTTTTTTTAATGCTCTTCATTTATTGTTTTCTGGATGTGATTTTAAAACAAAAAACAATAGAAATACATCTATTATAGATAGCGATAGTATTTCAATGTGGTTGAATAAATACAAAAAAGCAACACAAGATTCTACTAAAAAAATATATTTAACTAAGGCTTATTTAGAAAATGAGAAAATAATAAAAGACTCTTTAAGCAATAGAAACTTATTACAAATAGCTGATGGTTTTTATAGGGTAAAAGAAGATTCTTTATTTAAAAAAGCAAATTATAAATTACAGAGTTTATCTTATAAAATTCAAGACTCTAATGCTTTAGCAGAATCACAATGGAATTATGCTGCCTTTTATGTTAAGAAAGAACAGTTTGATAGTGGTTATTTCTATTATAACAAAGCAAATAAATTATACGAAGCTATTGGGAATGATTATTCTTCTGGCAAGATGCTATACAATATGGCATTCATTGAGGGGCGCTTAAAAAATTATACTGGTAGTGAGGTGTTAACCTTTAAAGCTATCTCTAAATTCAAGCCTCTAAAAAAATATCTTAGATTATATTATGCCTATAATCATTTAGGGTTACTCTATTATGGATTAGAGGAGTATGATAAAGCGCTTTATTATTATGAAGAAGCATTGAACTATTTAGATCAAGTAAAAAATAAAAACACAAGAGAAAATAATCTTTTTAATAACATAGGATTAGTTTATCAAAAACTAGGAAATCATGAAAAGGCTAAAGCTAATTTTAAAAATGCGCTAAAGAGTCTTAATCCAAAAAATAAAGAATCAGAGGCAAGAATTATAAGTAATTTAGGATATTCAAAGTTACTAAGTAGGGATACTACAAATTTACCACAAGAATTTTACAGGGCCTTATCTATAAGAGATAGTCTTAATGATAAAGCGGGTATCATTTCTAGTAAACTACATCTAGGGGAGTATTATGCTAAGTTTAATGACACTACTAAGGCAATTGTCTATGTAAATGAAGCAAAAGACTTAGCAGAGGCAACAAATATTAATGTAAGCGTTTTAAAAGCCTATAAACTACTGTCTGAGATTGACAAAATGAATGCAGGGACTCATTTAAAGTCGTACATTTCTCTAAAAGACAGTTTAGAAATAGAAGAACGAAAAACAAGAAATAAATTCACTAGAATACGTTTTGAAACCGATGAATATGTTGAGGAGACTGAACGTTTATCTCTACAAAAAATCTGGATTTCTATTATTGCTACAACCTTTATTTTAATACTATTATTACTATACTTTATAAAGCAACAACGTGCTAAAAATAAAGAACTGCAGTTCGAAGCAGAACAACAAAAATATAATGAAGAAATCTATGAATTAATACTAAAACAACAAGCTGTTTTAGAAGAAGGGCGTTTACAAGAGAGACATAGAATATCTGAAGAATTACACGACGGAGTTTTAAGTAAATTATTTGGGACACGAATGGGTATTGGTTTTTTAAATTTAGAAGGCGACTCTTTAACTCTTAATAAACATCAATCGTATATTGAAGAATTGCAAGGCATAGAAAAAGAAATAAGAGTGATATCTCACGAACTTAAAAATGAAATATTATCTTCTAAGCTTAGTTATATAAAAATTATAGAAAGTTTAGTTCTAGAACAAAGTAAAATAGTAGGATATACTTACGAAGTAGATAATGATGAGGCCATCTCTTGGGAAGAAATAGACGAAAAAATTAAAATGAATTTTTACAGAATTACGCAAGAAGCATTACTTAATATTAATAAATATGCAGAGGCAAGTAAAGTTTATTTAAATTTTAAAATAAAAGAGAATGTGCTACAATTATCAATAAAAGATAATGGTAAAGGATTTGATATAAATAAAACCCGCAAAGGTATTGGGCTGTCTAATATACACTCTAGAATGAAAAAAATTGGAGGAAATGCTTCAATAAACTCAAGTATTAATTCTGGTACCAATATCATTGCATCAATCGCTATATAAATTATGAAAGAAAATTATGAAGAAAAAACTTGAAGTATTAATTGTGGATGATCACCCGCTTATTGTAGATGCATACCAAAGTGCACTTTTGCATACCAGCTCAATAAGTAAATATGATTTTGAAATAAGTTTAGCCAAAGATTGTGATAGTGCTTTGCAAAAGATTGGAGAAATGGCTCTGGAAAAAGGTATCGATGTTATATTTTTAGATATAAGATTACCACCATCTGAAGAAAACAAGATTTTCTCTGGTGAAGATATTGGGCTCCAGGTAAGAGAAATTCTTCCCAAAACTAAAATTATTATTTCTACAACATTTAATGATAATTATAGACTCAATAGTATTTTTAAAAGTATTAATCCTGAAGGGTTTTTAATTAAAAATGATATTACTCCACAAGAATTAGTAACAGCCATTCAAATTGTGATAGAAGACCCGCCATATTATAGCAAAACAATAACTAAGCTGTTGCGTAAATTAGCTTCTCAGAACCTTATCTTAGATAAAATTGATAGAGAGCTGTTGTATGAACTGTCTATTGGAACAAAAATGAAAGACCTACCTACTATTCTCCCATTGTCTATAGCAGGTGTAGAAAAAAGAAAACGACAATTAAAAGAACTATTCGATATCAGAAAAAAAGGAGATAGAGAACTAGTCTTAATAGCCAAAGAAAAGGGCTTTATTTAATTAGAAAAGGGCCCTTTTTTCAAAGAACCCTCTTTGCTATATATCACTTCTCCCTAAGACATGATAAATAACAACTAATTACTTATAATCAAGACACACCCCTATATTGACATATCTTCATTATTTTGCTAAGAAAAATAAATACTTTCAATTCTCTAATTTTTTTCCCTTACCATTAGTAAGGTTTGGCAATTAAACTCTCTTAAATCATCTTTTTTTAGTTCAATATATTTTTGCTAACAGTGAAAATTAGACCTGATTTTATTCGAATTATGGTTTTTGGCACGTAAATTGTTTGTAATTAATAGTAATTACAAGGCTTCTGAAGATATTTTTTGTTTTTTTTAACATTGAAAATCCCAATGAAATCGGCTGTTCGTCGAAATTTTATGCTTTTCATGGATGTTTTTTTTAAAAAAAAGTGTTGAAAAGTTTTGTAAAGAAAGTTTTTTTTATAAATTTACATTCTCAAATCGACATGAAAGAAAACAAAACTACATTAACAACCGTCTTATTTTCATTAATAAGTTTTATAGGTATAGCTCAGGGGCCACCTCCCCCTCAGCCACCACCGCCTGTTGGATTACCAATAGATAGCGGACTGGTTATATTACTTACTATAGGATTATTATATGGAGCATATAGAATTTTAAAATTGAAACGTACTTAGCCACTAATATATTTTTATACTATTTATAATTACATAGAGTGTAAACGTGCTACGTATTTTCCAATAACATCGAATTCTAGATTTACTTTTGTACCTATTTCAAAAGTATTAAAATTTGTATGTTCATAAGTATAAGGTATTATAGCGACGCTAAAAGCGTCTTTTTCAGAGTTTACTACTGTTAAACTCACGCCATTTATGGTAACAGACCCTTTTTCAATAGTTATATTATTTAAAGCACTATCATATTTGAAAGTATAAGACCAACTACCAGCAGTTTCAGAGACTTTTGTGCAAATAGCTGTTTGGTCTATATGGCCTTGTACAATATGCCCATCTAAACGATCTCCCAATTTCATAGCACGTTCAATATTTACTACGTCATTTATTTTTAAAAGACCAATGGTTGTTTTGTTTAGAGTTTCCTTTATAGCTGTTACGGTATAAGTATTGTCTTCTATTGCTACGACAGTTAGACAAACGCCATTATGAGCAACACTTTGATCTATTTTTAATTCAGGTGTAATTGAGCTAGATACAGTAATGTGTAAATTGTCTAATTCTTGCTCTAAACCTATCACAATTCCTATCGTTTCAATAATTCCTGTAAACATGCTTCAAAAAGTATTATTTGGTTAAATTTGTTTACGCAAAATTACAAACAAAAGTTATCATAATTTAATGAAGAAAGAAGAAAATATAATAGTAGGAATATCAATTGGTGACTTAAATGGTATTGGAGCAGAAGTTGCACTAAATACATTTTTGGATTCTAGAATGCTCGAATTTTGTACGCCAGTTATTTTTGCTTCAATAAAAACCATGTCATTTGTAAAGAATCATTTTAAGCTTAATATAAATCTTAATAGCATTAATACTATTAATCAGTTAGCTCATGGGAAGTTAAATATATTGAATTGCTGGAAAGAATCTGTAACTATTAATTTTGGTGAAGAAGATCCTAAAATAGGAGAGTACGCTATTAAATCATTAGAAAGTGCTACTAAAGCATTGAAAAATGAAGAAATAGATGTTTTAGTTACTGCTCCAATTAATAAGCATAACATACAATCTGAAACTTTTAAATTTCCAGGGCATACCGATTATTTAGCTAAAGAATTAGAAGGAAATAGTTTAATGTTTATGGTTTCAGGAGATTTAAGAGTAGGCCTATTAACAGATCATGTTCCAGTTGCTGAGGTATCTTCTCATATTTCTGCTGATTTGATTACGCAAAAAATAGATACAGTCTATAAATCATTACAAGCCGATTTTAAAATTAATAAACCCAAGATTGCGGTATTAGGAATTAATCCGCATACAGGAGATAATGGGGTAATAGGTACAGAAGATGACACTGTAATGCGACCAACACTAAAGAAAATTAAAGAAAAAGGAATGCTTGTGTATGGCCCATATGCGGCTGATAGTTTTTTTGGATCAGATAATTATAAAAACTTTGATGCCATTATTGCTTCTTATCACGATCAAGGACTCATTCCTTTTAAAACATTATCCTTTGGACAGGGCGTAAACTTTACAGCAGGCTTAAATAGGGTAAGAACTTCGCCAGATCATGGAACAGCATATGAAATTGCTGGAAAAGGAAAAGCAGATAATGGCTCATTTAAAGAAGCATTATTTAGCGCAATTAGTATCTATAAAAATAGAAATGAGTTCGCTTTATTAAAGAAAAACCCTTTAGCTTTTTCTAAACGAAAGATATAAACAAAAAAATGTTCATAAGTCCGCCATAGATTAATAAAAATTTGTATCTTTGCGGGCTCAAAATAGATGTGATTATGAAGCCATTGAAAGCATTTACAATTCCATTTGTAGGTTTAAAAGAAGGAGAACATCGTTTTGACTATGATATAGACAATAAGTTCTTTGAACATTTCGAGTATGAAGATTTCAATTCGAGTAATTTAAAAGTAAATGTTGATTTATTAAAAAAAGCAACACTTTTAGAATTACATTTTGAACTTTCAGGAACAATTAATGTTAATTGTGATGTTACTAATGAACCTTTCGATCAGGTTGTTGAAAACCAATTTGATCTTGTAGTAAAATTTGGAGACGATTATAATGATGAGAACATAGATATTTTAATTATACCACATGGTGAATATGAAATTAATATTCAACAATATGTATATGAGTTAATAATATTGGGTTTCCCATCAAAAATGATACATCCAGGTGTTGAAGACGGTACATTACAATCTGATATACTTGATAAATTAGAAGAATTAAGTCCTAAAATAAGAGAGACTAAAGAAGATAAAGACGAGACAGATCCTCGTTGGAATACATTAAAAAAACTATTAACGGATAAATAATTATAGAAAATGGCACATCCTAAGAGAAAAATCTCGAAAACTAGAAGAGATAAGAGAAGAACGCATTATAAGGCAGTTGCGCCACAAGTTGCTACATGTCCTACAACAGGAGAAGCTCATTTATACCATAGAGCACATTGGTTTGAAGGAAAACTTTATCATAGAGGTCAAGTTTTAATTGATAACTCTCAAACAGAAGAAAACGTAGCATAATTATTATGCATGCATATAGAAAAACGCTCAATAATGAGCGTTTTTTTTATGTTTAGTTTTTCTTTAAGTTAAAAAGCTGTTAATTTGCACAGAATTGTACAAAAAGCACTAGTTTTGATTGAAAATAGCTGTTTTTGGGCTGTTTTTAGCCGTTTTTGGACAAATTAACGAAAAAATATGAGTAAAATCTCGGCAGCGATTACAGCTGTAGGTGGCTATTTGCCAGACTATGTGTTAACCAATCAAGTACTTGAGACAATGGTTGACACCAATGATGAGTGGATAACCTCTCGAACAGGAATTAAAGAACGCCGTATTCTTAAAGAAGAGGGTAAAGGCACTTCTTTTCTTGCAATAAATGCCGCGCAAGATCTTATTGCTAAAAGTGGTATTAATCCAGAAGAAATAGAATTGGTTATCGTTGCGACTGCAACTCCAGATATGAAGGCAGCTTCAACCGCTGCATATACCGCTACTCAAATTGGAGCGACTAATGCGTTTTCTTATGATTTAGAAGCTGCATGTTCAAGTTTCCTTTTTGGAATGTCTACAGCAGCTAGGTACATTGAATCTGGACGTTATAAGAAAGTATTGCTTATTGGAGCAGATAAGAACTCTTCAATGATTAATTATAAAGATAGGGCGACTTGTATTATTTTTGGAGATGGTGCAGGAGCTGTTTTATTTGAACCTAATAACGAAGGACTAGGACTTCAAGATGAATATTTAAGAAGTGATGGATCAGGAAGAGAGTTTTTACAAGCTAAATTTGGAGGTTCTTCATATAAAACAACTACAGATGCCCTAGAAAATAACGAGCACTGTATTTTTCAGGATGGGAAAACAGTATTTAAAAATGCAGTATCTAAAATGGCAGATGTTTCTGAAAGAATATTACAGAGAAACAACTTAAATAATGATGATATATCATGGCTAGCGGCACATCAAGCTAATAAACGAATTATAGATGCTACAGCTAAGCGTATAAACTTAGAGGATAAAAAAGTAATGATGAATATCCAAAAGTATGGAAACACAACTTCTGCGACATTACCACTTTTACTTTACGATTATGAATCAAAATTAAAAAAAGGGGATAAAATAATTTTTGCTGCCTTTGGAGGCGGTTTTACATGGGGTTCTATTTATTTAAAATGGGCCTATTAATAGACTAGAGAACTAACTAAACCAGATTAACATTAATAGCAAATAATATGGACTTAAAAGATATTCAAAACTTAATCAAATTTGTAGCCAAATCAGGAGCAAGCGAGGTTAAATTAGAGACAGATGATGTAAAAATCACAATAAGAACAGGTTCAGAATCAGAAACAACTATAGTACAACAAGTTCCTATGGCTGCTGCGCACATGCAACAGCAATTGGCACCAGCACCAGCAGTACAACAAGCTCCTGTAGCAGCGGCACCAGTAGTGGCCAGTGATGAAGATTCAAAATACATAACTGTAAAGTCTCCAATAATTGGAACGCTTTACCGTAAACCATCTCCAGACAAACCATTGTTTGTAGAGGTTGGACAAAATATTGCTGAAGGTGATGTACTTTGTATTATTGAAGCAATGAAATTATTTAATGAAATCGAATCTGAAGTATCTGGAAAGATTGTTAAAATACTTGTAGATGATGCTACACCAGTAGAATTCGATCAACCATTATTTTTAGTAGACCCATCTTAAATTTGATGTTTAAAGGTTAAAATTTAAAGTTTAGCAATTCATTTTTCTAAGCTTTAAATGAATAAACAATAAACTCTTAAACTCTTAAAAGGAATGTTTAAAAAAGTACTAATTGCTAACAGAGGAGAAATAGCATTACGTGTTATTAGAACCTGTAAAGAAATGGGCATTAAAACAGTCGCAGTATATTCTACTGCAGATGCAGAAAGTCTTCATGTTAAATTTGCAGATGAAGCAGTCTGTATAGGTCCAGCACCAAGTAGTGAATCATATCTTAAAATGTCTAACATTATAGCAGCTGCAGAAATTACAAATGCAGATGCTATTCATCCAGGGTATGGTTTTTTATCAGAGAACGCTAAGTTTTCTCAAATATGTGAAGAGCATAATATTAAATTTATAGGAGCTTCTGCCGAAATGATAGACAGAATGGGGGATAAAGCTTCAGCAAAAAAAACAATGAAAGCTGCAGGGGTGCCATGTGTTCCTGGGAGTGATGGTATATTATCAGATTTTAAAGACTGTGAAAAAACAGCTAAGAAAACGGGATACCCAGTAATGTTAAAAGCAACTGCCGGTGGTGGTGGAAAAGGTATGCGAGCTGTTTGGAAACCAGAAGATTTAAAAGATGCTTGGGATTCGGCAAGACAAGAATCTAAAGCAGCCTTTGGAAATGATGATATGTACATGGAGAAGTTGATAGAAGAGCCAAGACATATAGAAATTCAAATTGTTGGAGATTCTACTGGAAAAGCTTGTCATTTATCAGAAAGAGATTGTTCTGTACAAAGAAGACACCAAAAATTAACAGAAGAAGTACCTTCTCCTTTTATGACAGTTGCGCTTCGTAAAAAAATGGGAGAAGCTGCTGTTAAAGCTTCAGAATTTATAAAGTATGAAGGGGCAGGAACGGTAGAGTTTCTTGTAGATAAGCATAGAAATTTCTACTTCATGGAAATGAATACACGTATTCAAGTGGAGCATCCAATTACTGAGCAGGTTATTAATTTTGATTTAATACGTGAGCAAATTTTAGTAGCAGCGGGAGTGCCAATTTCTGGAAAGAATTATATTCCTAAAATGCATTCTATAGAATGTAGAATTAATGCAGAGGATCCGTTTAATGATTTTCGCCCTTCGCCAGGTAGAATAACAACATTACATGCTCCTGGAGGGCATGGGATACGTTTAGATACTCATGTTTATGCGGGTTATAGTATTCCACCTAATTACGATTCTATGATTGCGAAATTAATTACCACTGCGCAAACAAGAGAAGAAGCTATAAATAAAATGAAACGCGCATTAGATGAGTTTGTGATTGAAGGAATTAAAACTACAATACCTTTTCATAGGCAACTAATGGAGCACCCAGATTATTTAGCAGGAAATTATACGACAAAATTTATGGAAGATTTTGTAATTGAAAAAGAAGAACAGTAGTAAGTTATTCAAATAAAAATAAAGTGCCGATAATTTTTTAATTATCGGCACTTTATTTTTAAACAACAATTTAAGTTAAGGGTTACGATGTCAGCGCAATCGAAGACCATTATAGCCTTCGTTTTTATAGTACTTCGACTGCGCTCTGTCTGACAAAAGAGATCCTTTTAAGCTTAACTTAATGACATTAAGAAACTTAGTTACGGTTTCTTTTTATAATGCAGTAGAAAGTGAAAAAGAAGGTTTTATTACGGTTATTTCAAATAAGAAATGGTATTAAAAGATTGTAGGCTCTTTTTTTGTAATCACATTAGTAACATTAATGTAACTGGGTAGGCTAAATTCGAATATAGCACCATTATTTAAACCTCTTTTTACAATAATTTCAGTATTGTGTAATTCTATTATTTTTTTAACTATTGCTAAACCTAATCCCATGCCATCATTTTTATAATCACTTTTAGATTGATTAAACCGATCAAAAATAAATTCTTTTTCATCTTCATTAATTCCTGGTCCAGAGTCATTAATTTTTATTTTCACATGATCATTTTCTTTATATACACTTAAATGAATTTTTCCTTTTTGAGGATTAAATTTAATAGCATTATCCATTATATTCAATAATACACGCTCTATTAAAGTAGGATCTCCTAACACTAATTGTTTTTCGTTTTCTATTTGTATGTTAAATTCTATTTCTTTTTCTAATAGTAACAAATGGTACCTGTCTTTTAATCCAATTATTAAATCTGCTATAAGAAAAGGAAGTATTTTGGGTATAACTTGTTTTGCTTCTAATTTTGAATATTCAGATAATTGAAATACTAGTTTTTTTAAATAGGTAACACTATTTTCTATAATTTTAATGTATTTCTGACTGTTTTGTGAGTTAATCGTGTTCTGTTTTATTTGAAGCGTCTCTATATAACCATACATTATTGTTAATGGAGTTTTTAGATCATGAGATATGTTTGCAATTAATTCTCTTCTTATAATATCTGCAGATTTCATCTCTTCAATATTTTTAGATATAGTATCTGCCATTTTATTAAAAGTTACCGCCAAACCACTTAAATTAGAATTTTCTGCATTCTTAATTCTACTACAAAAGTAACCTTCGCTAAAGCGATTAACATGAAAGATTATGGTGCGTAAATTTTTAGTTATATAATAGATACTAAGCCACCCTATAAGAATAGAAAAAAACATAGTAATTAAGGAGATAGTCGTTACTAATGTTGTAAAATAAGATGAAAATAAAGACTTATTTATTTTTTCAAAAGCTCCGCCGGATAAAACAATGTATATGTATCCTTCTATTCCATTTTTTTGAAAATGAGCTGCTGAAAAAATTTTCTTATTATTTATATTTTTGGGATCATCTCCTAGTATGTAATTTTTATTATTATTTATAAATTCATTAATTGGTGTTAAATTTACCTTCGTTAAAGGTTTTGTAGTGTTAGAATGATCCAACACTACAGAATGTAAAATTTCGCCTGAACTGTTTAATAAATAGACTTCGATCGCCCTGTTAACAGCCATCATATCATGCATTATATCATTAAAAAGAATTTTGTTAACCTCTCCGTTTTCTAAAAAAGGGGCAGCGTTTTTAAATTTCTCTTCAACTAAATGATTTGCAATATTTGCATGTAATTTCTGGGAAGCTTCATTATGGAATTTTTGACTTAGATGTAATGTCGCAAAAACAAACACACCTCCCATTGCTATAATAATACATAGAAACGTTAGAAAAAGTTTTCTTATTAATTTATTTGAAAGAATTTTTTGAGGGATCATTTTTAAATACGTTTTTAATGTTAATTCCTCGAGGCTTGCTTAACTGTTTAAAAATGTAATAATACAAATAGTAATATATCTATAAGAAATATATCGTAATAATTATTTCTTATGGGGTAGAATTGTAAGAATAGCTTAATTTTTTGTATGAAACTTAATTTAGTAATACCAATTCTTGTTTGAAATTACTGTAAAAGAAAATAATTATTTTTTACTTTATATGAATTAAAAAAATAATAAATAGCGACCTGTACTGAGCAAAGTCCAAGTATAGTTACGTTTTCTTTTTTTAATAAAATAGAAAGTAAAAAAGAACGTTTTATTACGGTTATTTCAAACAAGAAATGGTATAAGTAGTTATGAAGATAATTAATCTATTACAGTTAACATCTAGATAATCTCTTATAAGATAATCTAAAATGATATAACCATAGTTATTATACTTCTTCATTAAATTTATAACCTATTCCCCATCGGGTAATTATGTATTTAGGATTTGAAGTGTTAAATTCTATTTTTGTTCTTAATCTATTGATATGAGAATTAACGGTATGTTCATAACCTGCAAAATCGTAACCCCATATAAGCTGTAATAAGTTTTGTCTATTGTAGTTTTTTCCGGGGTTAGATGCCATTAGCTTAAGTAATTCAAATTCTTTAGGCGATAATTCTACTTTCGAATTGTTTACAATTACTTTTCTTTGATTTAAATTAATAGACATCCCATTAAATTGTAGCACACTTTCTCTAACTTCATTATTCATTTGTGTTCTTCTAAATAAAGCTTTAACCCTAGAAATTAATTCGCGAATACTGAAGGGTTTTGTAATATAATCATCAGCTCCAATTTCTAACCCTAAGACTTTATCTATTTCTTCATTTCTCCCGCTAACTATTATAATAGGAACATTTAATTTAGATCTTATTTTTTTACAAACTTCGATACCATCTATTAATGGTATGGTTAAATCTAGTATAATTAAATCTAGTTTTTGTTTAAAAGCAATAGCTAATCCATCTCTCCCATTATGAGCTTTAATGACATCGATATGTAAATCATTTAAATGGATTTCAATTAATTCGGTGATTTCTTTGTCATCCTCAATAATTAATACTCTTTTTTTCATTAAAAATTTTTTTAAGTATTAAAAAGTTACGATATAAATATTTCTTATCATAAAATAAATATTGTTTATCACAGAAAAATGAGTTTTATGTGAGTTTTTTGTGATACTAATTGTAGTGATTTGTTTAATAGAATAAAAAAAACCGATTTATCTAGCCCTCAAAAGAATCTATTTTTTAACCCTCTTTATTAAAACGTAGTATAATCAATTTTTAGATATTTCATAAATATGGAAAAAGAATCAAGTGTATATAGTATTCCCACAAACAATTTTTTCCTTCTTATCTGATTTTAAGTTTCGGATGCAAGAAATCGACAATTCATAATTACAGACTGAAATTTTATTCAATGAATTTGCATAGCAATTTATGACTAAGAGCATTTTTCAATAATGTTTTACAAGATTTTTAGCATTGGTTAAACTTAGTACCAAATGCAACCTCTGCATCCTATCTCTATTCTCACAAAATTAAAGACTATTTAAATTATTAATAATATATATAAAACCATGAAAACATTAAATTTAAAAGCACTCATTCTATTATCATCATTATTATTAGGATCATTAATTTATTCGTTTAAAACATCTAAAACGCCCAAAAACATAGAGATTTCTTATAAAAACTCTGTAGTAAGTTATTATGGCTCTAAAAAAGTCTCTAAAAATGACTTATTAACCAATGCAAAATTAATTGACATTGCAGATAGGCGTTTTGAGACAAAATGGAGAAACAAAGATCCTAAAGGCATTTCTGAAGAATACACTTCTAAGGATGCTGTATTTATGAAACCTGGTACAAAACCAAGATTAGGCAGGTCTGAAATTGAAAAAGAATTCGCTGAAAGCGTTAAAGGTGTTGATAAGGTTGAGTTTTTTCAAGATGAATTAGAGTTTTTTGGGGACATGGATGTCGCTTTTCAAAGATGCCATATGTTAGGTTATGTAGACACTAAAAAGGAACACATTTTTGAAGGGTCTTATATCATTCTTTGGAAAAAAGAAAACAATAATTGGCTAATTGAATATGATATGTTCAATTCAGACAAATAATAAAATTACCTAGCATTAACCACTACAATAATGAAATTTAATATAAAGAATAATATGAATGATAAAAATCTTCAGTTTACTGCTGCAGTAAAAAAATATGGCACTCCTGCTTATTTATATCAAGGAGAAGAAATAATTAAAAATTATGAAAGCTTAACTAATGCATTGCCAAAATGTGTTGACGTATTTTATGCACTAAAAGTTAACCCAAATATTTCTTTAGTTAAATTACTAAGATCTCATGGCGCATGTACAGAAGTTTGCTCAATTACAGAAATGGAAATTGCTTTAAAGGCTGGCTCTACTCCTCAGGACATAGTTTATTTAGGTCCTTGCAAAAAAGATTATGAATTAAAAAGAGCTGTAGAACTTGATATTTTTGCTATTGTAATAGAATCTGAAATCGAACTATCACGAGTTTCTAAATTTGCTCAAGAATTAGACAAAACAGTTAATGTAGCTATACGGTTAAATCCAGATTTCTCTGCAGATGGCTCACCATGGAAAATGGGAGGTAGACCAACACAGTTTGGAATAGATGAAAAACATGCTATTGAAAATTTTGGAAAATACTTAAAAGTTCCGAATGTTAATATTAGAGGAATCCATGTCTATAATGGAACAAGCATATTAGACGCAAAATCTGTATATGAAAACACTAAATACATTTTAAATATTTTCGATATTATCACCAAAAAATACAATACAAATTTTACTATGGTAGATGTTGGTGGTGGTATGGGTATTCCTTATTTCCAGAATCAAACAGTTTTAGATATCAAGGAATTTGAAGAACTTATGGTTCCTTTATTTGAAGATTTTAACTCAAAATATCCAAACACACGCATTATAATGGAATCTGGTCGATTTATATTAGGAACAGCAGGTTATATGGCAGTGGAAGTAAATAATATAAAAGTAAATCATGAAAAAACATTTATTGTAACAGATGGTGGTACAAATTGCCATTCTGCAGCAGCTGGTTCCGGTAGAGTTGTTAAAAGAAATTTTCCAATGGAAAACATTTCAGCAAATGAAGATTCTCCTATAAATGAGTATCAAGTTTCTGGGCCATTATGCAGTCCAGACGATATTATAGGAAGAAATATTAAACTTAAAGAAGTAAATGTTTCAGATATTTTAATTATTAAATCTTCAGGTGCTTATGGGCCAAGTTCATCTCCAGGTTTATTTCATAGTCATGGTTTTCCTGCTGAAATATTACTCTATAAAGGAGAATCGCATTTAATAAGAAGAAAAGATACTTCGGAAGACATTATTAACATGCAAATTTTAGTAGACTTAAATATTCAAGAACCAATTTTAAATTAAAAAAAAGAAAATGACAGATTCAAATATATTAGATATAATAAAAGATGGATTAATAGATAGTATTCCTAATCTTAATAAAAATCAAATTCATTTAGATTCACATTTAAAAAATGATTTGGGTATAGATTCATTATCATCGATGTTTTTTCTAACCTATTTAGAAGATAATATTACAGGTTTTGAAGTTAATGCAGATACCATTGAAGCAAAACACTTTAATACACTACAAACCATATTCGATTATGTACAATCTGAAATTACTCAACTTACATAAATAACAATTAAAACCAAAAATACACACTCTACTATTTAAAAAATTCAGTTAGTAAAATATTGCTAATTAATAGCCTTTTCAAATTACATATTATTTATGTGGCTTAGTATTACTTATATCAATTCTTAAATTTTAAAGTGTGTATTTCAATTTAAAAATAAATTTATGATAACACAAATGCATCATTTACTAGAACAAAGTACTAGTAAATATCCTAATAAAACAGCTGTAACATTTAATAAAAAAAAATATACATTTGAAGATATAGCAGTAAAAGCTAACAAGCTTGCAAATTATTTACAAAATATTGGTGTAAAAAGAGGAGATCGTGTTGTTATTCTTCTTGGCAATACTATTGAAACTGTTATTTCATTCTGGTCCATTTTAAAAGCAGGGGCAGTTGTTGTTCCTATAGGTACAGAGTTAAAACCTAGTAAAATTGAATACATTTTAAAAGATTCTGGAGCTCAGATTTTAATTACTACTAACGATATACTTTCAAAAAACTTTGAATTACTCAAAGCACAAAATTTAAATAAAATAATCATACCACAATGTTTAGAAGAATTTCAAAATGATTGGATCCAAAATTTTGAAACAGTATTAATTAATTCCGATACTAAGATAGCACCAACAGGTGCAATTAGTGTCGACTTATCTGCAATTATTTATACGTCAGGATCTACAGGTGAGCCTAAGGGCGTTATGTTAACTCACCAAAACATGATTGCAGCGACTCACTCCTTAAATACTTATTTAGGGTATAACAAACATGATAAAATATTATGTGCATTACCACTCTCTTTTGATTATGGATTATATCAAATGATAATGAGTATTTCTACTGGTGCCACTTTACTTTTAGAAAAAGAATTTACCTGGCCTATTTTCTTATTGAAAAAAATGGCGAATGAGAAAGCAACAATACTACCTGCTGTTCCTACTATGGTAACACTATTGCATGATCAAAACAAAATTAAGCCTTTTGATTTATCTAGTATACGCATGGTAACAAACACTGGGGCAGCTCTTACTAGAACAAACATTAAAATGGCAAAAGAGTTATTTATAAATTCTGAGATCTTTTCAATGTATGGATTAACAGAATGTAAAAGATGTACTTATTTACCACCTAAAGATATAGATGAAAAAATAGATAGTGTTGGTATTGCAATTCCTAATACAGAATTATGGCTAGTTGATGATAATAATAATAAAATCATTAACCCAAATCAAGTTGGTCAACTCGTTATTCGAGGAGCAACAGTAATGAAAGGCTATTGGAATAAACCTTTAAAAACAGCAGAAAAACTTAAAAAAGATATTGTTACTGGCGATACCGTTTTGTATACAGGCGATTATTGTGTTTTAGATGAAGATGGTTATTTATATTTTAAAGGACGAATGGATCATGTTATAAAATCCAGAGGTATAAAAGTAAGCCCAAAAGAGGTAGAAGATTTTATAGATACCATTCCAGAAGTTAATGCTGTTGCTGTCACTGGAGTTCCTCATAAAGATTATGGTGAAGTTTTGTTTGCATTCGTGGTTTTAGAAAAAGATAAGATTTTAAATGAAAATACTATTATAGCAATTTGTAAAAATCATTTAGAAGCTTATAAAGTCCCTGAATATGTATCCATTATTTCTTCAATGCCAAAAACTCCTAATGGAAAATTTAATATTATCGCATTAAAAGAAAAGGCTTTAGAAGAGGTTAAGCTAACCTCTAATATACTAATTGAGTAATGGAAACACTAACAGATAATTCTTTAAAGATCATCGTTAATGATTTTAAATTTAAAGCAAAAACATGGGGAGATCCTAACAATAATAATCGCATTTTAGCAATTCATGGATGGTTAGATAATGCCAATACTTTTAATAGAATTGCTCCAGTACTTTCAAAAAACCATTATATAGTTGCTATAGATTTAGCGGGTCATGGTTTATCAAATCACAGAGAAGCTAATTCTGATTATTATATATGGGATTACGCAATAGATATACTTAATTGTTTAGATGCTCTTAAATGGAAAAAATGTAATTTAATTGCGCATTCATTGGGAACTGGCGTAGCCTCTATTGTTGCAGGAGCGTTTCCAAATCGCATAGATAAATTAATTTTTATTGATGGATTAGGAGCGCCTTTTATTACCACAGAAAATGAAATCGTAAGTAATTTTAAAACAGCATACCAGCAACTAAAAATGGCAAAAAAAACCCAGTTATATGGGTTTTCTCAAGAAGATTCAGTCACATTTAAATCTAAAGAAGAAGCTATTCAGGATAGAATTAATAATAGAATTAGTCCTATTTCCTATGAAGCCGCTTCTCATTTAATAGATAGAGGTTTAAAAACAATTCCTGGAGGTTATAGATCGTCTCATGATCCTAAAATCACACTTCCAGAATGTTATAAAATGACAGAAAATCAAGTTTTACAATTTATTAAAAGTATTACTAGCGAAACCCTAATTATTTTAGGAAAGCAAGGGCTTTTCGCAAATGGATTATACAATTCAAGATTAGAAGCCTTTCTTAAAGCCAAAATCCATTGGATTGAAGGAAACCATCATTTACATCTTGAAAAAGAATATAAGTCTATTGCCACATTAATAAACCAATTTTTACAAAACACAATTAAACCATGAAAAAAACAATTATAACCCTATCACTATTTTTATTCCTTGTCAATTTAACCCATGGTCAAGAAAATAATAAAGAAGAAAAAAAGAAAAAAGCGACTTTTGCCGCAAAAATAGTACAAAATACCGCTGCGGGCTTTTTTCCCATTTTCTTTGGAAACTTTGAAACCAATAAAAACTTTGATATTACAATGTATAGTATTTTTTGGACCAATGGTGCTTTTGGTAATGGAGATGGAAACGACCTTTTATTTGAAGTAGCGGCAGGTTTGGGGTTTAAATTATTGGATAATAAATTATACCTTAACCCTTCTCTTGGATTTGCATCTGGTAAATGGTTATCTAATGGCACGGGAACAAAAGTAGGCGAGGGTATAATACCTAGTCTTTATGTAAATTATAACGATACTACTTTTGACATTGAAGGGTTTTTAGAATATTATAAATCGATTAGGGGTGGTGGTGATACAAAAACTAGAGATTTTATATTAAACTGGTTAGCTCCTGGTGTTAAAGTAGGCAATCGTGTGGTTATTGGCGCTTATTATGAAACTTTAGATATTACCAGAAATGAAGATGGACCTAATAATTTACAAATTTATCAATGGTTAGGAGGCTCTATTAAATTGAAATTCGATAAAGGCATCGCTTTTAGAATTTCTGCTGGACCAAACTTAAATACAGATGTGGGGGTATCTGATGAGTTTTATAGAGTATCTGCTTTTATACCCTTCTAAAAATTATTTCAAAGTTAAAATAGGATAAAATAATTTTTGTGTTAACTAATGTAAATTGTTTTAAGATCATATCGTGATTTTTTAATTAACCTAATTAGTATTGTCTTTATATTTTTTAAATCATAAAATGCCGATAGTTATATCCTATCGGCATTTTTGTTTACAAACAATTAAATTAAGGTTACAAATATTATTAGGAAAACTTTTACGTTTTACTTTTTTATAAATTTTTCAGTCACAGTTTGACTGTTATTCGTTTCAATTTTTGCTAAGTAAAAACCACTAGCTAGTTTAGCTACATCAATTTTGTGTATGTTATTATTGGGGTTTATATTGAAATTAACTTTATTAATTAAGCGCCCGTTTAAATCGTATATCGAAATACGTTCTATAGGTAATCTAGATTTTATATTAAGGAATCCTTCCGTTGGGTTTGGAAATAGCTGTATTGTGTTTTCAAGTTCAACATCGTTAACACTAAGCACTCCTGTACAATTTGGAATTGGAGGGTAAAGTATCGGTTCTAAAAAATCCATTTTCCATTGCACGACTGATGTCCAATCGTTTGCTAAAATACCTCCAGTATCACCAGAATTAGGGTTTAAAGCCCAAAACGTATAATGCAATTTTTTTTCAGCTATATAATCTATAAATGTAGTAAACCAAATTTCATCTTTTCCACCTTGCGTTTTAATTCCTAACTCCCCTACAAATAAAGGAGACGTCCCATTAGTATTTAAAAAGTTGAATTGTTCTTCCCAAATACCTGGCATGTTTTGAGGGAAAGTAGGGTCGTTAAACCAGGTTTGTTCAAATACAGTTGGTCCATATTCGTGTGGCGAGTACATTAATTTTGAAGGATTGTCTAAAACAACAGGAAAATCTCTTGCACCTTGTAAATTCCCTCCCCACCAATAGCTTGTTTCTGTGCCATCTGGTTTCGTATAAGCCTCAATGCCTTCAACAATAATTAATACATTGGGATTCGCTTCTAAAATAGCGTTTCCACATTTTTGTGCTGCTAATCTCCAATCGTTTGCAGGGTCATTTGTTCCCCAGCGTGCACCTTCAGCATTATCAATTCTACCGTTTGGTTCATTATTAATATCCATACCAATAACAGCGTCATAATCTTTGTAACGGTTTGCTAAAAACACCCAATCTTCAATCCATCTTTCTTCAGAAAAATCAGTTGTGTACCATCTTTTTTCCTCTAAATAGGCATCTGGATTTCTAGAATGGCAATCTAATATAATTTTTAGATCATTGTCTTGACACCATTGTACTAAGGCATCCATTAATTGTATGGGTTTGGTAAACTGAGATTCTTCAGCATTCATAGGTGAAACACCAGAAACAGGATCTGTACCATATGAGTTTATACTAATTGCTGCATCTGGTTCTAACATTCGGTTATGCCATGGCACTCTAATAGAATTAAAACCAAGATCTTTTATTTGCTGTAAAACACTTTTATGATCCCTAGACCAAATTCCATGAAAGGAACTTAATTGTGTTTCAAAACCAAACCAGTTTACACCAGATAGGATAACTTCATTTCCAGAGGAGTCTATAAGTGTGTTTCCTTGAGCAGATAACCAATTACCTGGACAATCATTTTGAGCATTGGCTAAATTAATACTCAAGAAGAGTGTAAAAATTAAAATGTAATTCTTTTTCATAATTTAAAGGGATTAATTAGTTGATGTTTATGCATTCAATAGCATTTACAATTTAAATTTATGAATTTGATTACATTTATCACAATAATGATTATTTAATATAAGACATTGATTATAAAGTACAAGTGCGCAGCCTTTCATCTGCGATTCAATACATTATATCTTTCTAGATTTATTGCGATTAACTGTGTTTCGTTAAATGAGATAGTCATTATTAAATTTTTTCACGCAAAGAAATAATTATGGAGATGGTCCATTTGATTTATAAAAAAATACGTGTAGCCAGATAAAATTTTAAATTAGCATCATGGATTTATCTTATTGGGAAATAAAAAACTGGCTAAAGAATATAGACTATACTATTGTTGGTAGTGGTATTGTAGGGCTTAATTGTGCACTTCAATTGAGAGCGCGTTTTCCAAAAGCTTCAATTTTAGTATTAGAAAAAGGAATTCTACCTCAAGGAGCAAGTACTAAAAATGCTGGATTTGCATGTTTTGGGAGCCTAAGCGAACTATTAAACGATTTAAAAACACATTCTGAAGATGCCATTTTAGAGCTTGTGAAACAACGCATATCTGGATTAGATCTTTTAAGAAAAACATTAGGCAATGAAACCATAGATTATAAATGTTTTGGCGGCTATGAATTGTTTTTGAAAGATGACAATGAGCTTTTAGAATCTTGCTTATCTCAAAGAGATCGTATAAATAAATTATTAGATCCTCTATTTAAAAACACTGTATTTAATGTTGAAAAAAATCACTTTCATTTTAATAGTATTAATGAGAATTGTATATACAATCCACATGAAGGACAGATAGATACTGGTAAAATGATGATGGCTTTGCTAAAAAAAGTGCAATTAAATGATATCAAAGTATTAAATAGTACTGAAGTCACTCATTTTTCTGAAGATTTAAATGCTGTAAAAGTAAAAACCAACCATTTTGAGTTCTCAACCTCAAAATTAATAATCGCTAATAATGGTTTTGCTTCTCAGTTATTAAACGTTCCCGTAAAGCCTGCTAGAGCTCAAGTGTTAATAACAAAACAGATTAAGGACTTACCAATAAAAGGAACTTTTCATTTTGATAAAGGATATTATTATTTTAGAAATATTGACAACAGAATTCTTTTTGGAGGCGGAAGAAATCTTGATTTTAAAACAGAAGAAACAAGCGAATTTGGTCTGACAACGTTAGTTCAAAACAAATTAGAAGAGATTTTAAAGAGCACAATTTTACCAAATCAAAAAGTAGAAATAGAACAACGTTGGAGCGGAATTATGGGTGTTGGAAATCAAAAAAAACCAATTGTTAAACAACTGTCCAATAATGTTTTTTGTGGTGTTCGTTTGGGGGGTATG
>CALGLR010000095.1 GCA_937959395.1 uncultured Flavobacteriaceae bacterium
TTTCTTACTAAAAGCATCTTAAACCTGTCCATATTATTGACATGTTTAGAAAAGGTCTGAAAGCAAAAAACTCCGGTAATCAGCCGGAGTTTATTCATCAATCAAAAAACGAACAGTCATGATAAACTGTTGTTACTATCAAAATTACAATATATATGCCAAATTTCCAATTTAAGGTTAATTTAACATTATGATATTCTAATTTCCTATCCTAGATAGGTTTTCAAGATTTTGCTTCTTGAAGTGTGTTTTAATCTTCGTATTGCTTTTTCTTTAATTTGACGAACTCTTTCTCTTGTTAAGTCAAAAGTTTCACCAATTTCTTCTAGGGTCATAGAGTGCTGTCCAGCTAAACCAAAGTAAAGACGAATAACATCTGCTTCTCTAGGAGTTAAAGTTTCTAATGCGCGTTCTATTTCAGTACGCAAAGATTCATGTAACAATTCTCTATCAGGATTTGGTGATTCACCACTACGAAGTACATCGTAAAGGTTAGAATCTTCACCAGCGATCAATGGAGCATCCATCGATACGTGACGACCTGAATTTTTTAGAGACTGTTTTACGTCAGCAACCGTCATATCCAATTCTTTTGCAATCTCTTCAGGAGAAGGCATACGTTCATGCGCTTGCTCTAAAAAGGCAAAAGTTTTGTTTATTTTGTTAATTGAACCAATTTTGTTCAATGGTAAGCGAACAATTCTAGATTGCTCAGCTAACGCTTGTAAGATAGATTGACGAATCCACCATACGGCGTAAGAGATAAATTTGAAACCACGAGTTTCATCAAAACGTTGTGCCGCTTTTATCAACCCAAGGTTTCCCTCGTTGATTAAGTCTGGCAGAGTAAGGCCTTGGTTTTGGTACTGCTTGGCAACTGATACTACGAATCGAAGATTGGCTTTTGTAAGTTCTTCAAGAGCGCCCTGGTCGCCTGCCTTGATACGTTGTGCCAATTCTACTTCTTCATCTGCAGTAATCAAGTCCACTTTTCCAATTTCTTGTAAGTACTTGTCCAAAGATGCGGTCTCTCTATTAGTGACCTGTTTTGTAATCTTAAGCTGTCTCATTTTCGGGGATTAAATTAATAATTGAATAGACTGCATATACTTATACGTAGAAAGTTTCAAAATGTTACAAAAGAGGCAAAAAAAGATTGTTTATTAGTTGAACTACATAAAAAAAGCTCCAACATGTATGTATGTTGGAGCTTTTAAATATTCAAGTAGAAGATTTAATCTCTTCTCGGTTTGCGATCTCTATTTCTATCGTCTCTTCCGCGGCCACGATCACGATCGTTGCTTTTACGTGGTGGTCTTTCAACATAACCTTCTGGTTTTTCTAATAGAGCCTTACGAGAAACTTTCTCTTTACGTGTTCTAGGGTCAGTACCTAAATACTTCACTTCAAACTCGTCACCCATATTAACAACGTCAGAAACATTTTCTGTTCGTTCCCAAGCTAATTCAGATACGTGTAACAAAGTTTCGTTACCTGGAGCATCTTGATACTCAACAACCGCACCAAAATCAAGCATCTTGATTACCTTAACTTTATAAGACTCATTCATTTGAGGCTTGAATAATAAAGAATCGATTTTTGCCATAACAGCATCGATACCTGCACTACCAACTCCTAAAATTTCAACGATGCCTTCTTCAGTAACTGGATCTTCGTTAATAACGATAGTAGTCTCAGTTTCTTTTTGCATCTCTTGAATCACTTTTCCACCTGGTCCGATTAAAGCACCAATGAATTCATTAGGTACTCTTCGTGTTACCATTGTCGGAGCATGCTCTTTAACTTCTGCAGCTGGTGCAGAAATGGTATCGGTCAATTTCGTAAGAATATGTAAACGACCAGCACGTGCTTGTTGTAACGCACTTACTAAAATCTCATAAGACAATCCTTTTACTTTGATATCCATTTGACAAGCTGTGATACCATCTTCAGTACCAGTCACTTTAAAGTCCATATCACCTAAGTGATCTTCATCACCTAAAATATCGGATAATACAGCATACTTGCCAGAATCAGCATCAGAAATTAATCCCATTGCGATACCAGAAACTGGCTTCTTCAATTGAACACCAGCATCCATCATTGCCATAGTACCAGCACAAACAGTTGCCATAGAAGAAGAACCATTTGATTCTAATACTTCAGATACAACACGTACTGTGTAAGGACAATCGTCAGGAATCATTCCTTTTAAACCACGTTGCGCCAAGTTACCGTGACCAACTTCTCTACGAGATGTTCCACGAATAGGTCTTGCTTCACCGGTACAAAAAGGAGGGAAGTTATAATGTAAATAGAAATTCTCTTCGCCTTCATAAGATGGCATATCTATTTTGTTTGCATCTCTAGACGTTCCTAAAGTTACAGTAGCTAAAGCTTGAGTTTCCCCACGAGTAAAGATTGCAGAACCGTGTGTTGATGGTAAGTAATCTACTTCACACCAGATAGGTCTAATCTCGTCAGTCTTACGGCCATCTAAACGTAAACCTTCATTTAAAGTAAGATCACGAATAGCAGCTTTTTCAGCTTTACGGTAATAATCAGAAACTAAACCACCGTAATCTTCCATTTCTTCTTCAGAAAACGAAGCTTTAATATCTTCTTTTATTTCTTTAAAAGCAGCACTTCTTTCATGCTTAGAAGATCCAGCTTTTGCGATAGCATAAACTTTATCATAAGCCATGTCATGAATTTTCTTCGCTAAATCAGCTTCTTCTCTGTCTGCTTCGTATTCACGAACTTCTTTCTTTCCGAATGCTTCAGCTAATTTTAATTGAGCAGCACATTGAACTTTAATGGCTTCATGAGCAAATTTAATTGCATCAGCCATTTCTTCTTCAGAAATCTCATCCATCTCACCTTCTACCATCATTACTGAATCTGCAGAAGCACCAATCATCATATCGATGTCAGATTCTGCTAATTGAGCTCTTGTAGGGTTAATAATGAATTCACCATTTATACGACCAACTCTAGCTTCAGAGATTGCACATTCAAATGGAAAATCTGATAATTGAATTGCAGCAGAAGCAGCTAATCCTGCCATTGCATCAGGCATAACGTCATCATCATGAGACATTAATTGTATCATCACCTGAGTTTCTGCGGTATAATCTTTTGGGAATAATGGACGTAAAACACGATCCACTAAACGCATTGTTAATACTTCACCATCACTTGGTCTTGCTTCTCTTTTAAAGAAACCACCAGGATAACGACCTGCAGCTGCAAATTTTTCGCGATAATCTACCGTTAATGGTAAAAAATCAACGGGTGATTGTTTGTAATTGGAAACGACTGTACATAACATCATACATTTCCCTGACTGAACAACAACAGAACCATGTGCCTGCTTTGCTAATTTTCCGGTTTCGATAGAAATTTCTCTTCCATCACCAAGGTCTATGACCTCTTTAAAAACTTTTGGAATCATAAAATAGTTTTAATTCTAAATTAAACAATGGTCGTTGTGTTGTTGTGTGTAGTTGTTGTTTGTGACCAATGAAAAACCGTTAGTCCCAGACTTTATCTGGGATCTAGCTTCTTCAATTCGAATTTTTAACTCTTACGATTGAGTCATTATAAAATAAAAAGAGAGGCCGTAAAGCCTCTCTTTTATTATTATTTTCTTAATTCTAATTCTTTTACTATTGCACGATATCTTAAGACATCTTTCTTAGTTAAGTAATCTAGCAGTGATCTTCTCTTACCAACTAATTTTACTAAAGAACGTTCTGAATTAAAATCTTTACGATTTTTCTTTAAGTGTTCTGTTAGGTGATTAATTCTGTAAGTGAATAATGCTATTTGTCCTTCTGCAGAACCTGTATTCTTTGCATCTTTACCGTGCTTTTTGAATATTTCTGACTTTTCTTTTTTGTCTAAATACATTCCAATATTATTTTAAATGATTTTTATGTATTACCTAATCGTAGTTAGGTATCTAAATGAAAGTTTTTCTTCCAAGCGGCAAATATAGTTAAATTTTAATGAATTATGCGGATTATTAAATAATTTCATAGCCTAATGTAAGATATCGTTTCAATCTAAAAATCTTATGAAAAAGCGACCAGAAAACTAGTCGCTAATTTTTAGAACAATGTAATAAACAAATTTGTTTATTAAAAAAGGGATTTATCTTTTTATAATTTTAAAGTTTTTTGAAGCACCATTGCTTGATAAAACATGAATAATGTAGGCGCCACTAGAAATATTAGACAAGTTTATAGTTTCTTCTTGACTTGAAAGGTTTTTATTTACGACTTCTTGGCCTAATAAATTATAAACTTGAATGGATTTGAAAAAATTTGAAGCTTTTAAGTATAATTCATTGTTTTTTGTATTATAAAATTTAAAAAAATCGTTTTTAGCGACTTCTTCATTTGTAGATAAAACAATATCAGAATCAATTGTAAGGCTATCTATACCAATGTTATTTGAATTACTTCCATTAGGGCCTGCATCTGTAGCCCAGTATCTAAATGCAACTCTAGTTTCAGTAGGGCCTGATAAACCAGAAATAGTTATAACCTGTTGTTCCCATTCGACAGGGTAAATACCTACTTCTAAATTTGGGTTTATTGATAGTAATAAATTTGTAAATGAACCGACGTTATCAGGAACACCTTCTGTTGGTAAAATACCTGTGCCATCTCCTATTCTCACTTCTAGGCGATCTGGAAATTCACTTACAGTAGTTCGCGTATAGAATGTTATCATATCACCATTTTCTATTAATAATTTAGGCGTAAAGAAATAACTATCTGCTATGGTACCTTCAGTAGTATTAAAATTCTCAGCGATGAAAGAGTTAGGGCTGTTACCCTCAAAAGCCTCAAATACGTCAACATTGCCCTGGAAATAATTAGCTAAAGGATCGTCACTAGAGTTTATAAAAAGATAACCAGTTTCGCCTAATAAATCTACATCATCAAAACCCTCATTAATTTGAGCGTTTGATAGGGAACCAATAAAAAGGGCTAATAGTAAAGTGATTTTTTTCATTGTTTTATTATTTAATGAGATCTATAAATTTTTTGAGATCCATATGTTAAAAGTTACTTACAAAGGTATATGGCTATTCTTATTTTTTTTCTAAATGTGAGATTTCTATGAGTTTATTTCACGTTGAGAGAAACTGTTTTTAAATCGTAGTAAAATCCTTTTTTTTATTCAAAATAAAAGGAAAACGTAGTAAATGCTGTGCTTTATAATATTTTTCATTTGAAATAACCGCAATAAAATGTTCTTTTTTACTTTCTATTTTATTAAAAAAAGAGAACTTAACTATACTTCGACTGCGCGCTCAGTTTGACAAAAGAGGTCCTTTTAAGCTTAACTTAATGACATTGAGCCTTAGTTACGTTTTTATTTTATGTTGAAATATGAGCAGTATAGAAACAAATTATAGGGCTTCTTTTAAGTTATAATTGATGTTAAACCATTTTGACCTCTTGATTTTGTCTTGATTTCAGGTGTACTTAAATAACTGTTTTATAAAAAAAAGAAAGCCCGAAATAGTTGGGGAACTAACTTTTCGGGCTTTCAAAAAAGGACTAAACTTAACTACTAAAACTAAACTTAATCAACATTGTCATGTAAGAATGAATTATTGTTTCTTAACTGTATATCATCATTATCATCTGTACCTAAAGTGGTTCTAGAAATATTATTTTCAGATGAAGAGTGTTGTGCTTCTTCTAAATCTAAACCTTGACGTTTGTATGCAGGAATTTTTTCGATATCATCAATCTTAGAATTATTAAACTTATAATTAAAGTTCTTCATTTTCTTTCTACGCTCATCTGCACGTTCTTTAAGAATAGTCGAAATAGAACTATTCATAGGGTCTAAATCTTCTTCAGGCACTTCTTTGGTTTCATCTCCAGTTACAGATTCAGGTGCATCTTCTTGATCAATTATTTTCTTTTCAAAAATAACTTCTGTGTCCATTTCGATTTCTTCTACTACTTTTTCAACTGGATTTATAACTGAATCGACTTCTATGTAATCATCTAATGCGTAACGTATCTCTCCTGTTTCTGAAGATTCAGTAACTGGTATAATTTCTACAGGATCATTTACTGTAAAATCATTAATATTATTGATAATCAATTCCTCTTGGTCATTGGCATTAGCAGCTTCAACATCCACAGAATCCTCACTTAGAGGCATATCAAAAGTAAGTGTAATTTGCTGTTTTAATTCACTCTCTTCTTCCTCTTCCTTAACAGCTATACTTTCTTTTATTTCTGGTTTAGAATTGGTGATTACAAAATCGTCTTGATCATTAAAGTCTACAACAACTTCTTCATAAACCACATCCATATCTCTAATTAAATCATCAGAAGACACTAATCCTAAATCATCTAAAGTTGGTGCTTTTTGCTTTACAATTTGCTCTAATTCAAATTTACTTAAACCTGAATCTTCAGCTTCATTTAAATCTAATGTGTGAATTATTGGAGCTTCTGGTTTTTTCTCAACTGCTATTTTAGGCAAATTTTCTATACCTAAATTTGCTTTAGGCATTAATTCCTTTTCTAAAATTTGCTCTCCTAATGAATGAATCACTTTACGTGCTTCTGTATTAGAAATTTCATCTTGCTGATCGATATCAAAACCTGTAGCAATAATAGTTACAGCAATAGACTCTTCTAACGACTCATCTTCACCAACTCCCATTATAATATTAGCACCATGCCCAGCTTCAGTTTGAATATGATCATTGATCTCTCCAATTTCATCAATAGTAATTTCCTGAACACCAGAAACAATAAGTAATAATACATTTTTAGCTCCTGAAATTTTATTATCATTTAATAATGGTGAGTCTAAAGCTTTAGATATTGCTTCCTGCGCACGATTTTGACCAGAAGCCATTGCACTTCCCATTATTGCAGTACCACTGTTACTTAATACTGTTTTAGCATCACGTAAATCAATATTCTGTGTATAATGGTGTGTTATTACCTCAGCTATTCCACGAGCAGCAGTTGCTAAAACTTCATCTGCTTTTGAGAAACCTGCTTTAAAACCAAGGTTTCCATATACTTCTCGTAGTTTATTATTATTTATTACAATTAATGAATCGACTTCATTCCTTAAATTTTCTATTCCTTTTTGCGCTTGAGCATTACGCATTTTTCCTTCAAATTGAAATGGCATCGTTACAATTCCAACGGTTAAAATATCTAATTCTTTAGCCATTTTAGCAATAATAGGAGCTGCTCCAGTACCAGTTCCTCCTCCCATTCCTGCTGTAATGAAAATCATTTTTGTATTACCCTCAAGCATACGTTGTATATCATCAAAACTCTCTACTGCAGATTGCTCCCCTACATCTGGGTTTGCACCCGCTCCTAACCCTTCGGTTAAGTTTAAACCTAATTGTATTTTATTAGGAACGCCACTATTTTGTAAAGCTTGGGCATCTGTATTACAAATAACAAAATCGACACCTTTAATGCCTTGCTGGAACATGTGATTAATCGCATTACTTCCTCCACCTCCAACACCAATAACCTTAATGACATTAGATTGGTTTTTTGGAAGATCGAATGCTATACTTTCGAATTCTTTGTCGTTGCTCATAAATTCTATTTTACTGGGGTTTTATACTCTATATTATCTTATTCCTGTCTTTTCTTTTTTTTAAGATTTTTATCTTGAAAATTCTAAAACTGGATTTTTTGTTCTATTGTATTATTTTTAGACACTATTCTGCGTTATCTAAAAAATCTTTTACTCTTTCTGTTAATGTATCTAAAAATGAACGCCTTGATTTTCTAGGTTTCTCTTTTAGTTTATTCGCTCTATTTTCAAGTTCTGCTTCAGAAGGAATTATTGTTTCATTTTCAAACAAAACAGTTTCTTTTTCTTCTGGTATTTCTTCTTTTCGTCGCTGTTGGCGAGTTAAATCATCCAGAACTAAACCAACTGCAGTAGCAAACAATGGACTTGTGATCGCATTATCACTTTCTCCCGCTAAATGTTCATTAGGGTAACCTATTCTGGTATCCATTCCTGTGATATACTCTACTAATTGTTTTAGGTGTTTTAATTGACTTCCACCTCCTGTTAAAACAATTCCTGCTATAAGTTTCTTTTTCTGTTCTTCATGCCCATAGTTTTTAATCTCTACATAGACTTGCTCTACTATTTCTACAACACGTGCATGTATTATTTTTGATAAATTTTTAAGCGTTATTTCTTTAGGATCTCTACCTCTTAACCCAGGAATAGACACTATTTCATTGTCTTTATTTTCCCCTGGCCATGCTGATCCAAATTTTATTTTTAATAACTCTGCTTGCTTTTCAATTATAGAACAGCCTTCTTTAATATCTTCAGTAATAACATTACCTCCAAAAGGAATTACAGCTGTATGGCGAATAATCCCATCTCTAAAAATGGCCAAATCTGTTGTACCACCTCCTATATCAATCAGAGCGACTCCTGCTTCTTTTTCTTCTTGACTCAATACCGCATTTGCTGATGCTAAAGGTTCTAAAGTAATACCTTCAAGCTCTAAACCAGCACTTTTCACACATCTCCCAATATTTCTTATAGAAGAAACTTGACCAACTACGACATGAAAATTGGCTTCTAGTCTGCCGCCATACATTCCAATAGGTTCTTTTATTTCTCCTTGACCATCAATTTTAAATTCTTGAGGTAATACATGAATAATTTCTTCACCTGGAAGCATGACCAACTTATGAACTTGGTTTATTAATCGTTCAATATCATCTTCATCTATAACAACTTCAGAATCGGCTCTAGTGATATAATCGCTATGTTGCAAACTTCTAATATGTTGTCCTGCAATACCCACAGTAACACCTTCAATTTTTGTTGCTCCTGCAGTTTCTGCTTCTTGAATCGCAAGTTGTATGGACTGGATCGTTTGCGTAATATTATTAACAACACCACGATGAACGCCTAAACTCTTAGATTTACCAATACCAAGAATTTCAACTTTACCATATTCATTTTTACGACCAATCATTGCCACAATTTTTGTGGTTCCAATATCTAACCCAACTGAAATATTATGCTCCATAACTTATACTTTGGTACATACAACTTGATTCTCAAATTGTAAATTCACTATACTATATTTATTTAATGTTTTATCCTTTATTGCTTTCGCATAAAACACCTTTAAATTGTTTATTTTTTTCTCTAAATAATCAAGACTTCCTAATTGAACTATAAAATCGCATTGCCTTAATTTTAAACGAATCGTTTTAGAATTCGTTTGTTCTATTTCAACAACATTCTTTTTCAGAAAATCATCTTCATTAATCGTATTAGCAATTTTAAAAACTGTACTTAATCTTTTCTTATTAACTGCACCCGTTATTATAGGTACACGCTCAGTATAGTTATTAGAAAGTGGCATATAACCACCCTCGTTATCAATATAGTATGACTCGCTTCCAATGACGCGAGCAATAGGTTTTTTTTGCTTTATTATTGCCGAAAATTTTCCATTTACACCTAAAAAAACTTCGGCAGATTTAATCATTGGGTTCGCGTTTAGAGTCCCCTCCAATTCATTCAAAGCTAAAGTTTCTTTAGCTACACTCGAAGCACCATCATAATTTTGTATTAACAATTTACTAACATTCGAATGTGTGATAAAAAGATTATTATCTCCTAAGAACTGAATATCTGGAGTCATCACTTTTCGCTTAGCATTACGCTCTGACGCAAAGGCATATAAAAACACTACTAAAATTAGTAGTAAAATCATTTTTATAAGATTCCAATTAATTTTCATCACTTAAGACTTCTTTAATTTTATACACTTCTTCTCCTATATCTCCGGCCCCCATCGTAAGAATAACCCTCGCTCTGCTTTCTTTTATTTTATTAATTATCTCACTTTTTTTAATTAATTGTTTTTTGCTATTACTTATCTTATCTAACAACCATTGAGAATCAACGCCTTTAATAGGCAATTCTCTGGCTGGATAAATATCTAAAAGCATGACCTCATCAAATTGTGACAAGCTCGTTGCAAAATCGTCTATAAAATCTCTAGTCCTAGAAAATAAATGAGGTTGAAATAGCGCCAATACTTTATCACTAGGATACATTTCTTTTACAGCATCGTAAACGGCATTAATCTCAGTAGGATGATGCGCATAATCATCAATAAATACGCGACTCTCTTTTTTTATTTGATATGAAAAACGCCTTTTAACCCCTTTATAAGATGATAATGCCTTGGCGAGCTGGTTAGGAGAGCAACCATATTCTACAGCCATCGCCAAGGCTATTAATGCATTCGACAAATTATGTCTACCTGGCAGGTTAAATTGAAATTTTTCTAATGTGACTGTTGGCGTTTTTACATCAAACACATAAGCCCCATTAATTATTTTTATATTTTTTGCTGAATAATCTGAATCATCTTCCAAACCATAAGTAATACCTTTTATGGGCAAACCGTTTTTAACAAACAATTTACCATTTGGCTTTATTTTATTGCTAAAATCTTCAAATGATTGGTGTAATGCTGAAGCATCTCCATAAATATCTAAATGATCTGCATCCATAGAAGTGATACAAGCTAAATCTGGAGACAAGGTTAAGAAAGAGCGATCAAACTCATCTGCTTCTACTACTGAAACATCAGAGCCATTTAAAATTAAATTAGAGTTATAGTTTTCACTTATTCCCCCTAAAAAAGCAGTCATGTTTACATCACACTCTTTTAGTAAATGCCCTAAAATACTAGTCGTTGTTGTTTTTCCATGTGTTCCAGCTACAGCTAAACAAAATGTATTTTGAGTTATTATCCCTAAAATTTCCGATCGTTTTAAAACCGTAAAACCATTCGCTCTAAAATAAGTAAGTTGTTTATGCGTATCTGGTACTGCTGGAGTATACACTACCAAAGTATTTTCAATATTAAAAACAACATTATCAACCAACGAAATAATATCTTTAAAATGAATTTCAATACCTAACGTCTCTAGATCGTTTGTAATTTCTGTTTGCGTTTTATCATAACCAAAAACCTGCTTTTGATTGGCCTTAAAGTATCTGGCTATTGCACTCATGCCAATGCCTCCAATACCTATAAAATAAACAGTATGTATATTAGATAAATTCATTCTTTTCTTTTAATGCTTCAGAAGTTTTTCAACCTCGTCTACTATATCTTTTGTAGCATTTTCTAATGCTAATTTTTTTATATTTTCTCCAAGTTGTTTTTGTTTCTCAGGAGACGTTATTAATTGGGTGAACTTATTCTTAAAATCCACTTCCAAATCATTTTGAGCAATTAAAATAGCTGCATCTTCTTTTACTATGGCTGCTGCATTTTTTGTTTGATGATCTTCAGCGACATAAGGAGAAGGAATAAAAATTACTGGCTTTCCTATTATACATAACTCTGAAACCGAGCCAGCTCCTGCTCTAGAAATAATAAAATCGGCCGCAGCATAAGCCAAATCCATATTGTTTAAAAAAGCATGTACCTGAACATATTTATCATTTCCATAAAGTCGATACTGTTCATAATAAAGCTTACCACATTGCCAGATCACTTGTAGATTATGTGTATTTAAATAATCTAATTCTCGCTCTAGCAATTCATTAATTGCTCTAGCGCCCAAACTCCCTCCTATAACCAACAACACTTTTTTGTTCTCTACAAGATTAAAATGCGCCATTGCCTGCTTTTTCTTATTCTCACAATTTAATAAGCCTAAGCGCACCGGGTTTCCTGTTTTTATTATTTTATTTTTTGGAAAAAACCGTTCTAAACCATCATATGCAACACAAATTTTTTGCACTTTTTTAGATAGTAGCTTATTAGTAATTCCTGGGTAAGAATTTTGCTCTTGAATTAAACTAGACACCCCTTTAGACACAGCAACTTGAAGTAATGGACCACTAGCAAACCCTCCAGTTCCTATAGCCACATCCGGTTTAAACTGTCTTACTATTCTCATTGCACTCCACAAGCTACTTATTAACTTAAATGGAAACAATAAGTTTCTTGGAGACAAACTTCTTTGAATACCAGAAATCCACAACCCTTTAATAGCATATCCCGCTTGAGGCACTTTTTCCATTTCCATTCTATCCTTTGCACCAACAAATAAAAATTGTGCATCGGGAAAACGCAACTTTAACTCATTAGCAATTGCTATCGCTGGATAGATATGCCCTCCAGTTCCCCCTCCTGATAATATTATTTTATATGCCTTTGATTTACGATTTTCCATTTACGATTTACGATTGTGCATTGTTTTAATAGACGTTACTATTACTGATAATAATTCGTTCCTTTCACAATACAGTCTTTTCATTTCTGGATTTTTCATATTACTCACTTCCATTTTTCTATTCTATCTGTTATACGTGTTTCATTTATAATCGCAACTCTAAAATCGTATATCTTAATTTTTTATATTGCTTCGGATAAAATCTCTAATGGATTATCCTCTATATTTTCACGTTCTTTAATCTCTTCTCTTTTCGAACTCACACTTAATATAATACCTATAGCCAAACAGGTCATCCAAATAGACGTCCCTCCACTACTTATCAATGGCAATGTTTGCCCTGTAACCGGAAATAACTCAACAGCTACTGCCATATTTATTAAAGCCTGAAAAACTATTGGCAAGCCAACACCTAGCACCAATAATTTCCCGAAAATAGTATCTGCTTTTTGTGCTACAATTACAATTCTAAAAAGTAACCACATGTATAATAAAATTAGAAAAGCTCCTCCAATTAACCCGTACTCTTCAATAATGATAGCAAATATGAAATCTGATGAAGATTGAGGTAAAAAATTCTTTTGCGTACTTTTCCCGGGGCCTTGACCCCACAATTCACCTGAAGCTATAGCTATTTTTGCTTTTTCTATTTGATAATCTGATTCCGAATCTTCACCGTTAGAAAAACTTTCTATTCTACTCATCCAAGTATCAATACGATTTGGCATGGCGTCAGGAAAAGCCTTAGCAACCAAAATAAACAAAACTAATCCTGCTATTCCAGAACCAATAATTACCGCCAAATAACGAATTGGATATCCGCCTAAAAAAACTAAAATCACAACCATTACAAAAAGGATCGCCGTTGTAGAAAAATTAGAAGGAAGTATTAATGCCAATATTAAAAATACAGGAATCCATAGCGGTAAAATGGTCTCTTTAAAAGTGACCACCTTATCTTTTACCTTAGACATATAGCGAGCAACATAAACCAACAACACTACTGCGGCAAAAGTTGATGTTTGAAAAGACATCCCCACAATAGGAATACGAATCCATCGGCTTGCATTTGCGCCATCTATTGTAGTTCCTTGAAACATGGTTACGATTAACAAAACAAATATTAAAGGCATCATTACCATAGACAAACCACGGAAATAACGATATGGTATTTTATGCACACCATACATTATTGTAAAACCTAAAAAGAGATGCATAAAATGTTTAACAAAATATGAAAATGTATTTCCAGAATCACCTATATAAGCCAAGTTACTAGCAGCACTATATACTGGCAAAAATGAAAAAATAGCCAATAGCGCAGCTATTGCCCATATTAATCGATCTCCTTTTATGTTGTTAAATATGCTCCCCATTGTCCTACGGACATTTAACTAGATTTATTTTAATTTAATTTTTTGATTCGTTGAATCTTCGATTTCCCCGAAGGGAAAAATTTGTTTTATTATTAAGTTAACCCATAACAATTTCTTCCCTTTGGGAAGATTAAGATGGGACTATAAGTTTCTAACTGCGTCTTTAAACTGCCTACCTCTATCTTCATAATTTTCAAACAAATCAAAACTAGCGCAAGCTGGAGAAAGCAATACATTCTCACCTGCTTCTGCAATTTTATAAGCGATCTTTACTGCTTCACTCATAAACTGAGTTTCAACAATAACATCTACCATATTTCCAAAGTTTTCGAATAGCTTTTTATTATCTACTCCTAAACAAATAATGGCCTTTACTTTTTCATTTATAAACGGAAATAACGCAGTATAATCATTCCCTTTATCAGTCCCTCCAACAATCCACACTGTCGATGATTCCATGCTTTCTAAAGCGTAATATGTTGCATTCACATTTGTTGCTTTAGAGTCATTTATATATTGGACTTTATTAATTTTTACTACATTTTCTAAACGATGTTCTACTCCTTGAAAGTTCTCTAGACTTTCTCGAATTGTTTGTTTTCTAATTCTAAGTAAATGCGATACCGTAGAGGCAGCCATTGCATTTTTTACGTTGTGCTTGCCTTGTAATGAGAGATTTCTTGTTGGCATAATTATTTGGTTGTTATCAATGGTTAATTTTATTTTATTATCTTCTAAATACGCACCATTCTCAATAACTTTAGTTAATGAAAATGGTAATAATGTTGATTGAATGTTATTCGTGTTTATATAATTGGTTATAATTTCATCGTCTGCGTCATAAATCAAATAATCTTCTTTTGTTTGGTTTTTTGTTATTCTAAATTTTGAAGCGATATAATTTTCAAATTTATAATCGTATCGATCTAAATGATCTGGTGTTATGTTTGTAATTACAGCAATATGCGGTTTAAAATGATGTACACCATCTAACTGAAAACTACTTATCTCTAAAACATAATTAGAATGATCATGTTCTAATATTTGCTTTGCAAAACTGTCTCCTATATTTCCAGCCAAACCAACGTCTAGTTCTTGTTTAAGTATGTGATGCGTTAAACTTGCAGTCGTTGTTTTCCCATTACTCCCCGTTATTCCAACAATGGTTGCATTAGTATAATTTGCCGCAAATTCAATTTCTGAAACTACCAAAACCCCTTTGTTTATCAACTTCTGAATTAGCACTACCTTATCGGGTATTCCAGGACTTTTCATTACAAGATCTGCGTTGAATATTTTAGATTCAGAGTGTTGCCCTTCTTCCCATTCAATCTTATTATGTATAAGAACTTTTTTATAGTTTTCTTTAATAATTCCTTTATCAGAAACAAAAACATCGTAACCCTTCGCTTTACCCAAAAGCGCAGCACCTACACCACTTTCTCCTCCCCCTAGAATTACTAGTTTTAATTTACGATTCACGATTTATGATTTACGATTTCGCATTGTTTTAATAGACGATACCACAATTGACAATAACTCATTACCTTCTACATGCAATCTTTTTATTTCTAAATGTTCTTTATCACTAATCTCTAATAACAATTCCAGGAAATACATACTTTCATCAGCTTCTTCTTCGACTATTTTTAATTTATTTATAAAATCTGCAGTAGATTTTGCTCTGCATGCAGCTCTATAATTAGCACCAACCGAACTCGAACACCTTATCAATTGATTACAAAAAGCATTATACTCTCTAGATATTGGAAACTTAGAACACAGACTCCAACAGTCTACAGCATACTTTCTTGTTCTTTTTTTCAATACTTCTTTCATTTCTAATTGTAATTCTAAAATCGTAATTCGTAAATCTTATTACCTTAATTTCAAGGTTACTATTGATAGAATTGCTAGAAAAATTCCAACGATCCAAAACCGTGTTACAATTTTACTTTCATGATATCCTGATTTTTGATAATGATGATGCAAAGGGGACATTTTAAAAATGCGTCGTCCTTCTCCATATCTTTTTCGTGTGTACTTAAACCAACTTACTTGTAAAATCACAGAAAGTGATTCTGCAAAAAAGATTCCGCACAACAAAGGCACTAATAACTCCTTACGAACTGCGATAGCAATTACAGCAATAATACCTCCTATTGTTAAACTCCCTGTATCTCCCATAAAAACTTGAGCTGGATAGGTATTATACCATAGAAACCCGATCAATGCTCCTGCAAAAGCAGCTATAAAAACAACCAACTCTCCTAAATGCGGAATAAACATGACATTTAAGTAACCTGAAAAACCAATATTTCCAGAGACAAAAGCAAAAATGGCTAATACAAAAACAATAATCACAGAACTTCCAGCCGCCAATCCATCAATACCATCTGTTAGATTAGCACCATTAGAAACGCCTGCGATAATAAAAATCACTATTGGAATAAAAATCAACCACGCGTAATCTTTAAAATCTTCACTAATCCAAGTCGCTAAATCTGAGTAATCAAATTCATTATCTTTTACAAAAGGAATTGTTGTTTTTAACGATTGCTCTTCAGGATTAAACTTTCCTGAGGAGCTTTGCATGACTTGCGTAGATTGCATGTCCGAACTTATTTTTTCTTGCTTAATTGTTACTCCTGGATGAAAATACATAACAGAGCCCACAAAAATCCCTAAACCTACTTGTCCTAAAATTTTAAATTTTCCGCTTAACCCGCCTTTATCTTTCTTAAAAACTTTAATATAATCATCTGTAAACCCCACAGCTCCCATCCAAAGTGTCGTTACAATTAATAAAATCACATAAATATTATCCAATTTAGCCAGAAGAAGTACTGGTAACAATGTAGCTAGAATAATAATAATACCACCCATTGTTGGCGTTCCAGCTTTCTCAATTTGGCCTTCTAAACCTAAATCTCTAACACTTTCTCCTACTTGCTTTTTTTGCAGATATCCAATTATTTTTTTGCCAAATATTGTAGAAAATAATAATGATAAAATGATAGCTAATGCTGCACGAAATGTTATAAATTGAAATACACTAGCACCAGTTAACTGGTAATGCTTTTCTAAATATTCAAATAAGTAATACAACATATTTTCCGTTTTTATCTTTGTTCAACTATACCCTTACAGCTTCTATTTCTGCAATTGTTTTAATAAATCTTCAACAATTTTAAAATCATCAAAATCAAAGCGTTCCCCTTTTATTTCTTGATAATCTTCATGTCCTTTACCTGCGATTAGAATGATATCATTGGGTTGCGCTAACTGACAAGCTGTTTTTATTGCTTGCTTTCTATCCGAAATAGACAAGGTTTTTTTAAAATTCTGAGGCTCCACTCCTTTTTCAATATCTTCTATTATTCTTTCAGGCACTTCACTCCTTGGGTTGTCACTAGTAAAAATGACTTTCGTACTCAAAGCGGAGGCGATATGACCCATTTTGGGACGCTTTGTTTTATCTCTATCTCCACCACAACCTACTACAGTTATAAGCTCTTCATTTTTTGTACGAATAGCATTTATAGTCTCTAACACATTTTTTAAAGCATCTGGAGTGTGCGCATAATCTATAATTGCTGTTATTTTCTCATTAGAAATGAAATATTGAAACCTTCCACTAACACTCTCTAATTCACTTATCAGTCTTAATATCTCTACTTTTTCAAGTCCTAGTAATTCAGCCGTTGCATATATTGCTGTAATATTATAGGCATTAAAATCACCAATTAACTTTGTCCAAACCTCAACATCGTTAAGCTTCAACAATAAACCACTTAATTGATTTTCTAAAATTTGTGTTTTATAATTCGCATAACTTTTAAGCGCATATTTATAATGCTTAGCATTGCAATTCTGAAGCATAAATGCGCCATTTTTATCATCTCCATTAACTAATGCAAAAGCATTTACAGAAAGTGCATCGAAAAATCGTTTTTTAACATCTCTATATTCTGAAAATGTCTCGTGGTAATCTAAATGATCATGAGTTAGATTAGTAAAAACACCACCTTCAAATAGCAAACTTTCAATCCTATTTTGATGAATACCATGAGAACTTACCTCCATAAAACAAAAGTCAACACCTTCATCATTCATTTGTCTTAAATACTTATTTATAGTAATAGAATCTGGCGTTGTATGGGTCGTCTTATACTCTTTATTATCTACCATTATTCTTACTGTAGACAACAATCCCACTTTATAACCTGCATTTTTAAACAGTTGATAAAGTAATGTTGCAATAGTTGTTTTTCCATTAGTACCGGTTATTCCTACTAATTTTAAATTCTCTGATGGATTTTCATAAAAATTAGCTGCCATAATCGCTAATGCGATACTAGTATCATCTACAACAACATAGGTAACATTCTCCTTAATGGTATTAGGCAAAGATTCGCAAACCACAACAATAGCACCTTGCTTTAATGCGTTACTTATATAATTGTGCCCATCAGCCACACTCCCTTTAACGGCGACAAAAATGTCATTTTCAGCTACATCTCGAGAATTAAAATGAATGGAATTTATTTGCACATCTGTGCTCCCAACCACCTCATTTATAGTAACCTTATACAATATGTCTTTTAATACACTCACGATACGCTTAATACTATGGTTTGATTTCTTTTTAGTTTTTGTCCTTTAGCAACAGATTGTGACTTAACAACTCCTGCACCATTAATTTTAACTTGCACACCCATATTCTCTAAAAGTGCAACAGCATCCATTACAGGTAATCCCATTACATCTGGCATAATCGTCTTATAGATCTGTGCTGTTTTGTAATATTTTTCATATTCAGTTTCTACTGAAGTGTTTCTAGCTTCTACAAGCTCTATTTCATCTACTATTGGAGTATCTCTATATATTTTTTGTGCAATTTTCTTAAAAACTGGTGCTGCTACTGTACTACCATAATATCCTTTCTTATAATCTGGCTTATGAATAACTACGATACATGAATATCTTGGGTTTTCTGCAGGAAAATACCCAGCAAAAGAAGAAATATAACGCCTACTTTCTATCCAATACTCAGTTTGACATGTCCCTGTTTTTCCAGCCATAGAATAATTAGGAGAATAAATATTATGAGCGGTTCCATGTTCTTTCTCAACAACATTTTTCATAATCTGTTGCATCTTCTTAGCTGTAGCTTTAGAACACACTTGAGGATTAATAACCTCTCTTTCAAACGGCACTATTGTTTTATCAAACTCTTTTACTTCTCTTAAAAATCGAGGTTTGACCATCTCACCATCATTAGCAATAGCGTTATAAAAAGTTAAAGTTTGCAAAGGCGTTAGTTGCACACCATAACCAAAAGCCATCCATGGTAAATCTAATCCGTCCCAATTTTTCTTATCAGAAGGATGCGTAATTAGAGGCACTCCTTCTCCTATAATTGGTAAGTCTAACTTCTTATTTAAACCCATGTCATAAAGCTTGTTCACAAACTTTTTTGGATTATTCTTATACGCATTATTAATCAGCTTAACCATTCCTGTGTTAGATGAGACCTCAAAAGCTTTCGCTGCCGATATTTTACCATAACCACCATATTTAGAATCTCTTACTTTTCTTCCATAAAAAGACAGCACCCCTTTTTCTGTATCTACAACCGTACTTGTATCTATAACTTTTTGATCTAAAGCAGCAACCATAGCCATAAGTTTAAATGTAGAACCAGGCTCGTGACTTTCTCCTACTGCATAATTTAATTTCTCGTAATACGTTCCTTTTGAGGTTCTCCCTAAATTTGAAATTGCTTTAATCTCACCTGTCTTAGTTTCCATTACAATTACACTACCGTGTTCTGCTTCGAAATACTCTAACTGCTCTAACAGTGCATGATGCGCTATATCTTGAATATTAACATCTATAGTTGTATAAACATCATACCCATCTTTAGGTTCTATCTGGTTATAATCTACAATAGGCTTCCATTGTCCTTTTCCAATTTTCTGTTTTAAACGTTGCCCATCTTTACCTCTTAAGTATTTTGTCCCAAAAGCGCCATCTATTCCTGGTCTTGTAACATTACCAGCTTCATCTGTTCTTTCATAACCAATGGTTCTTTGCGCAATTCCCCCCATTGGGTGTTCTCTTTTTGTCGTTTGCTCTACAATTAATCCGCCTTTAAAAGCGCCCAACTTTAATAATGGAAAGTTTCTTAATTTTATATAATCTGAATACCCAATATCTCTTGCTAATAAGAAATACCTATTCTTATTTTTCCGAGCTCTTCTTAATTCTTTTTGATAGTATGCAGAAGATCTTCCTGTATACTTTGCCATAGCATCACTTAATGGCTTTAAATTCTCTTCAAATGATTTAGCCGAAGGTGTTATGGCATCAAATCGTATATCGTATTTAGGAATAGAGGTCGCCAGTAAACTACCATCGGCTGCATACACATTTCCTCTATTAGCAGGAATAACAACGTTTTTAACCGTTCTTTTCTCTGCTAAATCGCGATATTTATCGCCTTGAACATATTGAATAGTTAGTAATTTAAAAACCACAAGAACCCCAAAGATGAATAAACATCCAGCTATAAAATACAATCGATTTAATATGTTCTTTTCACTTACCGCCAATAGACAACTCGTTTTGTTTTGGTTTAACTTTTATTTTTTGTGGAGGTGTCTCGGAAGACTCCAATCCTCTTTTTTTCATTTTTGAAACTACAGAGGATTCCATTTTCAAATCCATTAGTTTTGTACGACCGTCATAAAATTGAGATCTCAATTCTTTCACTTCATTATTCAATCTTGCGATATCATGTACTTTTTTATCTGCACTATGCGAGCTTGCAATCATTACTATAGCTAAAGCACATATAAATAAAATGACTCTCCAATTTTTAAACGAGTCGTCACTCACTAAAAAAGTTCCTCTTAATATGCTATATATGTTTTTCTTCATCCCATCTCTCACTGTGCGACATCTTCCCAAAGGGAAGAATAAATTACTTACACTTTGTGTTATGCTCGTTATATTTCTTCTAAAACTTTAAATCTTGAGTTTTAAGCTCTCTCTGCTATTCTCAGCTTGGCACTTCTAGCCCTATTATTCTCTACTATTTCCTCCTTAGATGGCACAATCAATCCACCTACTTTTTTTAAAGGCACTTCAAAATTCCCAAACATATCGCGCTCTGGCTCGCCTTCAAACAACCCATTTCTAACAAATCGTTTAACTAATCGATCTTCTAAAGAGTGATAAGAAATAAAACTTAAACGACCGTCTGGCTTTAACAACTCTGGCGTTTGCAATAAAAACTCTTTCAGAACCTCTATCTCTTGATTTACCTCTATTCGTATTGCTTGATATATTTGTGCTAAAATTTTATTTTCATGCTTAGGCGATAAAAACTTTTTAAGCACTTGCTTTAACTGATCACTCGTTTTAAGAGGCTCATTTTTTCGATACTCAACAATAAGTTTTACCATTGCCGGCGCTGCTCTTAATTCTCCATATTGAAGAAGCACTTGTTTTAAAGACTCTTCATCATACTCATTCAATACATTAAATGCAGACAGCTTGCTATTTTGATTCATCCTCATATCCAAATCTGCTTCAAAACGTGTTGAAAAACCACGTTCTGCAACATCAAATTGATGAGAAGAAACTCCGAAGTCTGCCAAAATCCCATCTACTGATTTCACTCCATGAAATCTCAAAAATCGTTTTACGTATCTAAAATTTTCGTTAATTAAGACAAAACGTTTATCATCAATAGTGTTTTTAAGCGCATCTTGATCTTGATCGAAAGCATACAACCTACCATCATCTCCTAATCTTTTTAAAATCTCCTTACTATGACCACCACCACCAAAAGTAACGTCGACATAAATGCCATTTTCTTTAACATTCAATCCATCGATCGACTCTTTTAGCAATACAGGGTTATGATATTCCATTTGCTTCATCATCTTGTCCCATCACTTCTTCAGCTAAATCTGCAAAATCTACAGTTGCATCATCAATAGCTTTTTCATATTTAGTTTTATCCCAGACTTCTATAATATTTACAGATGAAGACAAGACGATATCTTTAGAGATTTCTGCAAAAGCAATTAAATCTTTTGGAATCAATAATCGTCCAGTTGCATCCACCTCAACAATCTTAACTCCTGCAGTGAAACGTCGTATAAAATCATTGTTTTTCTTCTTAAATCGATTCAATTTATTAACCTTCTCCATCAAAGCATTCCATTCTTCCATTGGATACAATTCCAAGCAAGATTGAAATACTGCACGCTTCATAACGAACCCATTTTGTAACACAGGAGACAACTGTTTTTTTAGCGCAGCAGGAAGCATAATCCTTCCTTTTGCATCTGCTTTACATTCGTATGTTCCTATAAATGAGTTCAAAACGTTCTATATAAATACTTTAGTTATAAGTTCAAATATATTGAAAATTATACCACTATTTACCACTTTTTACCACATTGTTAATAAATTAACTTCAAAATACTACAAATTATTACATTCAAAACCCTAGACGACAACAATACAGCTATTAATCAAATGGTTACATATCGTTCAAATAGTTATTAAAAACTGTTCATATCTAATATTTGAATAGATTTTGAAGCTTAGACTTAAAAATGATTGTTTTTTCATTGAAATAACTATATTTGTTTTCTTGGATAATTGACTAATCACTTAATGACGCACGACCTAAAAAAAGAAGGAAAATACAGTTATATTGAAGTTGGAGAAGGCACACCTATTATAGTACTTCATGGGTTAATGGGGGGGCTTAGTAACTTTGACGGAGTTACCGCTTACTTTAGTCAAAACGGCTATAAAGTAATTATACCTGAACTTCCTATTTACGGCTTATCATTGCCAAAAACCAATGTTAAATCTTTTGCAAAATACTTATACGATTTCATTGAATTTAAAGGTCTTGAAAATGTTATCTTATTAGGCAATTCACTAGGGGGACATATTGGCTTATATCACACCAAACTTTATCCAGAAAAAGTAAAAGCTTTGATAATAACAGGGAGCTCAGGCTTATACGAAAGTGCCATGGGAGACAGCTACCCTAAGAGAAGCGATTACGAGCTTATTAAAAAGAAAGCTCAAGATGTTTTTTATGATCCTGAAATTGCTACCAAAGAAATAGTTGATGAGGTTTACGACACAGTTAATGATCGTCACAGACTAATTAGAACCATTACTATTGCTAAAAGTGCTATTAGACATAATATGGGAAAAGAGCTTCCAAATATGCACACTCCAACTTGTATTATATGGGGTAAAAACGATTTAGTAACACCTCCTGAGGTTGCCGAAGAGTTTAATACACTTTTACCAGATTCAGATTTGTTTTGGATCGATAAATGTGGTCATGCTGCCATGATGGAACATCCAGATCCATTTAATGACATTCTACACGACTGGTTTAAGAGTCGTGAATTTTAGTTTTCAGTACTTACTCTTGTTTGCTCACTCTTATGTATATATCTTTGTTGTCTACTCTTGATTATATACTAAAATAGCAGAGTGTTTATTGTTTAATTTAATGAGATTCCTGCCAAAGTTTATCTTGAGCGGAGTCGAAAGACTATAATTAATAAGATTCCCGCCTGCGCGGGAAATAAATATGAAAATAAAATCTGCCGAATTTGTAATGAGTAATTCTGATGTGGCTAAATGCCCTAAGAATCGTGTTCCGGAATACGCCTTTATAGGTCGTAGTAACGTAGGAAAATCGTCTCTTATAAATATGCTTACCAGTAGAAAAAATCTTGCTAAAACCTCTGGTCGCCCAGGAAAAACACAGCTTATTAATCATTTTATTATTAATAAAGAGTGGTATCTTGTTGACCTTCCCGGCTATGGTTATGCACGTGTTTCTAAAACGGCTAAAAAAACGTTTCAAAAATTCATTACACAGTATTTTTCATGTAGAGAACAGCTAATTACAGCCTTTGTTCTTGTAGATATTCGTCACAAACCACAACCCGTAGACTTAGATTTTATGATCTGGATGGGTGAGAACGACATCCCTTTTTCCATTGTTTTCACAAAAGCTGATAAATTAAAACCTAAAGCTATTGAAAACCATATTGAAGATTATAAAGCTATTCTCTTAGAAACCTGGGCAGATATGCCCAATTATTTTGTGACTTCATCTTCAAAATCTATCGGGAAAGATGAGGTACTGGACTATATTCATAATTTGAATAGTAATATGATCGATAATTAATATATCATATGTTCTATTAAATAGACTTAACTCTTAACATCTAAAGCATCCCGTAAAGCATTCCCTATCATCATAAATGCCATTACTAAACTCATAATACATAATCCTGGCACTAAGGCTAAATAAGGTTTACCAAGAATAATATAGTTATAATGATCTTTTATCATCGCTCCCCAACTAGCCATTGGCGGTTGCGCACCAATGCCTAGGAAACTTAAACCGCTTTCAATAAGTATTGCTGCGGCAAAATTAGCAGCGCATATAACAATTACTGGTGCCATAATGTTTGGAAGAATGTGCTTCGTAATTATTCTAAAATCTTTAAATCCTAAAGCTCTTGCTGCGGTAACATATTGCATTTCTTTAGCACTTATTATTTGACCACGAACCACACGCGCCACCTCAACCCACATGGTTAAACCTACAGCTATAAAAACTTGCCAAAACCCTTTTCCTAAAGCTAAAGTAATAGCGATTACTAATAACAATGTAGGAATAGACCAAGTCACATTAATAATCCACATAATAAAAGCATCTATCTTTCCGCCATAATAACCTGAAACACTTCCCATAAAAACACCTATAAACAAAGAGATAAAAACGGCAACAAAGCCTATAAAAAATGATATCCTAGCGCCTACCAAAACACGACTTAGAAGATCTCTACCATACTTATCGGTACCGAGGTAAAATGTTTTATTACTAATACTATATTTTTTTTGACTGCTATTAATAGATTTTTCAACACCTATTAATCCATCTGAAGCATATTCCTTATAATTTAATTCATCACCATTAATACGATGTTCAGAAATTGCAATCTCTGTTGCAACTACATTTTTACCAAAGAACAACTTACTAAGTGCACTTTGAGACCTCTCATTATCCGATTCTATCTTTAATATATCAATACTAAATCCTGGTTTTTTTGAATGAATAGGTAAGTGCATTTGATTAGCATTTTGTGAACTATCTGGCGCAAATACGTAAGCGAATATTGAAACAAGACCAACCAAAACGATAAACCCGAAACTAAAAACGCCCCAAAAGTCTTTTTTAAACTTTTGGAGCGCTAACTGTCCTAATGAATTTGTGGTTTTACCCATTAATCATTTAATTCTTTACTTTATCTGTAGTGGCTACTTTCTTAATTTCGTATGTCATCTTTAAATCTTGAAGCACATTTAAAGCCTCTTCCATATAGACATCTTGACTTAGGCTTTCGTGCCATCTTACTCTTTTCTCTTTTAAAATAGTATCCTTTTCAAATAAAGACTGCTCATACGGTAATGAGTTAAAAGATAAATTTGTTTTATATTCATTAATAGCTTCAAACTGTTTAGCCTCAGCTTCACTAGTCTTTATACGAGACTTGTAGTTATCATAATTTAATGAGTATGTTTTTTTGTCTAGATTGTTTTTAATCCATTTAGCATTTTCTTCTATTAGCTTTAATTGCTCATTCTGCTCCATTCTTGCTTTACTCTTACTAATAGTTAAATCGTAATCATAATATCGGTTCCAATAATCATAATCAACAGCTTCAATTTTATCCCAAGCAAGAGGATTGTCTTGATCGCGCTCTCCAATATCAATAAAACTATAACGGTCTGGAACAACAACATCACTCTTAACACCTTCTAATTGTGTAGAACCTCCATTAATTCTGTAGAATTTTTGACGTGTAATTTTTATAGCTCCTAAATCCCCATGAGAACTTTGGCGAACCATTCTATTTAAATCTAATACATTTTGAACAGTTCCTTTACCATAAGTTTGCTTGCTACCTATAATAATTGCTCTTTTATAATCTTGCATTGCAGCAGCTAATATTTCTGAAGCTGAAGCCGATAATTCATTTACCAATATCACTAATGGCCCGTCCCAAATAATAGATTTATCGGTATCTTTTAATATTTCCTTAGGCTCATCAGTAGAACGTACTTGAACAACTGGACCTTCTTTAATAAACAAACCAGCGATATCTACTACTGTTTTTAAAGAACCACCACCATTATCTCTCAAATCAAGCACTAAACCTTCCATTCCTTCTTTCTTAAGGCGCTCAATTTCCAATTTAATATCTGAAGCTGCATTTCTATTATTATAATTTTCAAAATCAATATAGAATTTTGGTAAATTAATAACACCAAATAATTTATCACCTTTCTTAACTGTAGATGATTTTGCATAAGTCTCTTCTAATTCTACAACATCTCTCACTATAGGTATATCCTTTATAGAACCATCTACTTTTTTAACTGTTAATATAACTTTGGTCCCTTTTGGTCCCTTAATCAATTTAATAGCATCATCAATACGCATACCTACGATACTTACTGAAGCGTCTTCGTCTTCTTGTCTTGTTTTTAAAATAACATCTCCAACTTCTAACTCTCTACCTCTCCAAGCTGGTCCACCAGAAATTAATTCAACAATTTTTGTGTGATCCATTCTTTTTTGAAGTCTTGCCCCTATACCTTCTAATTTACCAGACATTTGTTGATCAAATCGATCTTTATCTCTTGGTGCAAAATAAAACGTATGCGGGTCAAACTCTTCAACTATAGCATTAATATACATAGCAAACCAATCTTTACGTTGTAAATCGTCTATGTAATCATTGTAATAAACATCAAAAGTACTTAGGGTAGATGCTCTAGCCTTCTCTTCCATTTCCTCTAATGTTAATTTTTTTGATGAATCGCTAGAATTTGTTTCTGCGTTTTTCTCATCATTTTTCTTTTCATTAATTAAATCATCATAATTAGATAATGTATTAAACTTTAGCTGTTGTCTCCAACGTTCTTTTAACTTCTTTTTGTTTTTTACATAATCTAAAGACTCATAATCTGTACTAAGCGATTCATCTTTCGTATAATTAAAAGGTTTATCTAAAATATCTTTATAAATAACTTTAGTTTCAGCAATTCGTTTTACTAAACGATCATATACTAAATTAAAGAAAGACACATCATAAGCTTTAATTTGATCGTCTAATTCATTCTTATAACGATTAAACTCTTCGATATCTGACTTTAAAAAATAACGTTTCAAAGGATCTATCTGGTTTAAAAAAGTACCATAAACATCTTGAGAGAACTCATCATTAAAATCTTTAGGCTCAAAATGAAGTTGTTCTAGCGCCAGTGTGATAATTTGAATAAGCAATTTATCTTTATTCGGATCATTATTTACTTTAGAAGTAAAACTACAAGAACCAAATGCTAGTAACAAGACGAGTATTAATATATTATATTTCCTTTGCATGTATCTTTATTCTTTTAAGGGGTTTGACATGAATTTACTAAAATAAAGAAAAAACTATGCCAATAATGACTATTAACACTAATTTTTTGTTAAACTGGAGTAATTAAGGGTTTCATATAGAAATTATGTACTTTTGTTTGATACAATTTAATTTAAAAAATGGCTAAAAAACCTCTTATTTTAGTAACCAATGATGATGGCATTAATGCACCAGGAATTATTGTGCTTACAAAGGTGATGCAAACTCTAGGAGATGTTGTTGTTGTTGCACCAAATAGTCCGCAAAGCGGAATGGGACACGCAATTACTATAAACTCTACTTTACACATTGAAAAAATAAGTGATTATCAATACAGTTGCTCTGGTACACCGGCCGATTGCGTTAAAATTGCTATAAATGAAATATTAGATCGCAAACCCGATCTTTGTGTTTCTGGCATTAATCATGGTTCGAATTCTTCTATAAATGTGATTTATTCTGGAACGATGAGCGCAGCGATAGAAGCTGGTATTGAAGGCATTCCTGCTATTGGTTTCTCAAATTTAAATTACAAATGGGATGCGAATTTTGAGGCTTCAAAAATCCATGTGAAATCCATAGCAAAAAACGTTTTAGAAAATGGATTAACCCAAGGCGTTGTCCTTAATGTCAATATTCCAAATATTGATAAAAAAGAGATTAAAGGAATTAAAATATGTAGACAAGCAAGAGGCAATTGGAAAGAAGAATTTGATAAACGTCAAACACCACAGGGTAAAGATTATTATTGGTTAACTGGCAAGTTCGAAAATTATGACAAAGGGGAAGACACAGACGAATGGGCTCTTAAAAATGGTTATGTTTCTTTAGTTCCTGTTCAGTTTGATTTAACGGCGCATCATTGTATTCAACATTTAAACTCTTGGGATTTTAATGCATAAAAAAGATATTATTAAAGGTTTTGTTATTGGTGTTTTAGTCTCTACACTAGGTATCGCTTTATTTACAGCATATATTGGCATGAAACTAAATCTAAGTCTAGCTGAAACGATAGACCGGGGATTATCAACAAAACTATTAGGCAAACGTGCAAGCATAGGCGCGCTTTTAAACCTTCCTGTGTTTTATTTCTTCTTAAGCAAAAAAAAAGATAGAATAGCACAAGGTATTTTAATGTCTTTGTTAATAGTCGCTTTTATTTTTATAATAACTCTATTTTAATGAAGAAGACATAACTCCTTCTTGCTACCTCAAGAATGAATTTTAATTAATACTAAAAGATCTAATATTGAAAGAAACTATGAAACCTACAATACTCATTTTACTTTTGATCTTTTTAAGTTGTAAAAATGAAACTGAAACTGAAATCGTAATTGAAACCGAAAACCAATCAGAAACGGAAACCAGAATTGATAAATCGGTTTATGAAATGTGGAATAGCTATATAGAATCCAATTCCGAATTTAAAGACGAAGAAATCCCAGAATCTGATTTTTTTCATAACAATAAGAAAGACGCAAATCGACTAGCGCAATTAACCTTAGATGGGAGAAAAAAAGCATCTTCAGGATTATATAGTTTTTACAAACTATATAATGTTGATATACCAAAAGCTGGAACAAAACAAATAATAACAGATTTTGATGGAAAAGCTCAAGCGATAATAGAAAATAAAAGTGTAGATACCATTTCATTTAATAAAATTTCCAAAGATTATGCTAAATTGGATATGGGAACGGATATTGAACCTCTCGAAAAATGGAAAAAAGCACATTGGGCCTTTTTTAAGACCGTATTGGAAGAAAGCGGAAAGAAACCAACCGAAGAAATGTTGGTAGTTTGTGTAAGGTTTGAAACAATCTGGACAAAAAACACTAATCTCAACAACGGCAATAACCTATAAAAAACAATAGATATAAAGAAATGAAATATTACATTATTTCTGGTGAAGCTTCGGGCGATTTGCATGCTTCTAATTTAATGAAAGGTCTATTAGAAGAAGATATTAATGCTCAATTTCAATTTTGGGGAGGAGATCTTATGCAAAATGTTGGCGGAAAACTAGTTAAACATTATAAAGAGCTTGCTTTTATGGGCTTTGTAGAAGTGGTTAAAAATTTACGCACAATTACTAAGAATATTGCTTTTGCAAAAAAAGACATTGAGTCTTTTAATCCCGATATCATTATTTTTATTGATTATCCAGGTTTCAACTTACGGATTGCTAAATGGGCAAAATCCCAAAAATATAAAACACATTATTACATCTCACCTCAAATATGGGCATGGAAAGAAAGCCGAATTAAAGCCATAAAAAGGGATATTGATGAACTATACGTTATACTTCCTTTCGAAAAGGATTTCTATGAGAAAAAACATGATTTCCCTGTTCACTTTGTTGGCCACCCATTAATTGATGCCATTTCTGACAGAAAACAAGTCGATGAATATGAGTTTAGAGCAGCGCATCAACTTAATGAAAAACCAATTATAGCATTATTACCAGGAAGCAGAAAACAGGAAATCACGAAGATTTTATCTATTATGCTAAGCCTAGTTGATGATTATCCCGATTATCAATTTATTATTGCAGGCGCACCTAGTCAAGATTATAATTTCTATAAACAGTTTATAAAAAAAGCAAACGTAAATTTTATTTCTAATAAAACCTATGACTTATTAAGTGTTTCGACTGCAGCACTTGTTACTTCTGGAACTGCAACTCTAGAAACGGCATTATTTAAAGTTCCCCAAGTGGTTTGTTATAAAGGGGGTTGGTTAAGTTATCAAATAGGAAAACGTTTAGTTAAACTGGATTACATATCGCTAGTGAATCTTATTTTAAATAAAGAAGCGGTAACTGAGCTTATTCAAAACGATTTTAATACTAAGCGATTAAAAAAAGAGTTAGATACTATATTAGATCCTTATGAACGGACTAAGTTTTTTATAAATTACTATGATTTGGAAAAAGCACTCGGCGGAAAAGGCGCAAGTAAACACACCGCTAAACTTATTTATAAAGCCCTCAATTAATATGATGCAAAAACTAGTTTCTATTTCTTTACTATTGTTGTTATTAATGTCATGCGGGAGTTCGAAGTCAAAAGTCACAACAAAAAAGACAAGAGTAAAAACTGAAAAAGCTAAAAAAAGACCTGTAAGTCCTTTAGCAAAAAAGGTGATCAATAATGCTGAAGCTTACAAAGGTGTACGCTATAAATATGGAGGAACAACAAGAAAAGGAATGGATTGTTCTGGTTTAATCCATACTGCATTTAAAGAAGAACAAATTGTACTCCCTAGAATTTCTAAAGACATGGCTAGTCACGGCGATTGGGTAGATGTTAAGAAAGTACAAGAAGGTGATTTACTGTTTTTTGCCACTAAAAAAGGCAGCCGAAAAGTAAATCATGTAGGATTAGTAACTAGCGCACGAACAGGATATGTAGAGTTTATTCACTCCAGTTCCAGTAAAGGCGTTATTGTATCTAATCTAGCCGAAAAATATTGGTATTTTGCTTTTGTTCAAGCTAGACGTGTGTTATAAATCTGAGTCCGATTATTATTTTTTACTTTTTTATAATAATACACTAAAAACTTACGCCACCCTGAACTTGTTACAGAGTCACATTTGGTTATCGAAATCAGGTTATTAAAAAACAATAGCCTGATTGAATGTTTAATGTAAAACACCCATAATTAAGAACGCTCTAGGACTCATGGTAGAAATATTTTGAGAAACAAACGGAACGAATTCATTACAATAAGTCTTTTTTATTTCTGAATAGAGATTTAAATAATGTACTATCACTTTCAAAAAAAGTGTTTGAATTCAATGTGGATTTTAAATAGAATTTACCACTTAAAGAATCTTTATAGGCTTCTAATTCTATAGAATTCATGTTGTCTCCATCTATTTTTAATTGATATTCATAATTTGATGAAGGCATAAATTCATCGGCAAATTTGGAATGACTCTTATAAGAAAGCGTCGTTAAATATTGATTTATCTTTTCGGCATCTGCAATTTGGTCATTTACATTCCAGATGGAATCCTTCTTCGATAGTATAAAATTTTCTTCTTTAGGATAATTAAATTCAATAGTGTTAACGTCATTTTTATTCAGCTTTATTATATCTGAATTTCTCCAAGAATTAAAATCACGATTAAACGTACTCGATAATAATCCTTTTACAGCATATACCTTAGGGTCATTATTAATTCTTAGATAAGTAGAACCATTAACGCCATAACGATTATACTGATTTTTGGGTTGTTCATATTTCATTTTTCCTAAATATAGTGTTGAAATTTTTCCTGTTTCATTTTCTTCTATTCTTATTTTAGTTGCTAAAGAATCGCCTAATTTATAGATACCCCATTGTTTTTCACTTTTAGCAACTAAACGCTCTATTTTTAATTTTTCTAATAAATTAAGCATGTTTTTTAGATCACTATTTTTTACTTTACTTGAAATAATTCCTTGTTTAACCTCCCATTCATTTTTGTTATTGGTAAATAAGATATCCTTTTTATTATCTAAAGCTTTAATAATTTCAATTTTAGAAATTTTAGCGGTGTCTATAGAAATAAGATTACTATCTAAAACCGTTTTACTATTCTTTTTTTTAAAATAATTAGTTCCAAAAAAGATTAATACTAACCCTAATAAAATAGCAACTAATAGTTTATTACTAGATTTCATAATTTTCTTGCATTCTTTTAATTCGTTTGTTTGTATTTATTTGTAATCTCACAATTCCATAGATAATAACTAAAGCAATTGGCAGTAAGAAATTAAGGTATTTTAATAGCGTTTTTGTCCCATCTTCGAGTTGATCTATGGGTCTATATTGAATCCCTTTAGTTCTAAGATTAATTAACCCAGTATCATCACTAAGCCAATCTATGGCATTAACCATAAGATTTACATTATCTGGTTGTATACGTTGTCGTTCATTTCCATTTACACCAAAATCCCCATCACTAATAACACATATTTTAGAGGTATTTCCGTTAGGGTGTTTTTGTTCTAACACTCCTGCTACAGTTTGCTTATCCAAAGGAAAATCACTTTCATCCCATTGCTTTTGAACATTAAAATACTGAGGCGCATTAACACTACCCGATTTATTTGAAGTAAATGCAATTGGCGTAAAGGTTTTTGTTGAATCTTGTGTTTTAAAATTAATTGGACTAGCAAATTGCATTAAAACAGCTTCGAGACCTTTAGTAATTGGGTGATTAGAAAAGGTGTTAATAATAGGTAAAAAAGGAAAAGAAACATTAGTATTAAAACGAAATGCACCTTGTTGTTGTTGCACACCAACTGATGCACATTGGGCATCTAACACAAAATCATTTTTTATTTCTACTCCTTTTTCTTTTAACCAGCTCTCAACTCCTGTGCTCATAACAGAACCATAAGCAGTCTTAAGATCTCCTTTTACCGTATTTAATGCTACCACTAAATTCCCGCCATCTTCTAGAAAACGATCTAACTGATTTAAAGCCTCTACATTTATAGTATCTGTAGGTCTCACTAAAGCTAGTGTTTTATAGGTATTAGGAATAGAAACACTATCGTTCAAAGAATACGGCGTAAAATTATATAAAACATCTAAACCTTGTTTTACCTGTGGCATTTCATTAATATTCGGCTCGCCATGCCCTTGTAGTAAACCAATAGAAGGTTTATCTGTAATTGCTATTTTTTTTATAGATGAAGACAATAAATATTCTAAAGGAGCACCTGGTTGCATAAAGGGAATTATTTCTTTTTGCTCCTCGAGTTCTAAAACGGCTCCTAGAAAAGCTTTTTGTTGTTTCATTTGGTCTTTCTCTCTAACATTAATCATTACAGGGTTAATACCAGCTTCTATAGCTTGCTTTTCTTGATCTTCGTTTTCATTAGGATTAATAAACTCGTAAACCAAATTGTTATTAGAGAGTCTAGCGTATTCAATTAAATATTCCTCAAAACTTTTTCTTGTTTTTGCAATATCTGGAGGAAGGTTTTCAGAAAAATACGCCTTAACAGTAATTGGGTTTTCTAAAGATTCCATAATATCTTTAGTGGCTTTACTTAATGTATATTGGTTATCTTCAGTAAAATCTAACCTAAAAAAGAATTGCTCTGATACTAAGTTTATAAATACCAGAATTCCTATAACGAGTAGTATTGTGATACTTGTTTTCTTCATTTCAATTTAAAAATTTATTTAGATAGATGTCTTTGTACTAATGTTCTTTCGGCTAAAAAAAGCCCTAATACAGTAACAGATAAGAAATAGACGATATTTTTAGAATCTATGACTCCTCTTGATACCGATTCAAAATGCGATTGCACATTTAAAGTATCAAATAATTGGCCAATTGCTCCAGTAAAATTATTTGCCAATACACCAAAAATGATATGAAAAAACAACCCTATAAATAATGCAAACATGAAAGCTACAATTTGATTATTAGTAATACTACTTGCAAAAATCCCAATAGCAGTATAGGTAACACTCATTAAGAACAAGCCCAAATAACCACATAGTGTGCCTCCATTATCTAAGTTACCAATATTGGCTAATGTTATGACATAAGGTAAAGTCGCGACTAATGCAATACAAACTAATAATAAAGAGCCTAGAAACTTACCTATAATTAATTGGCGGTTTGTAACAGCCTTTGTCAATAATAGTTCCAAAGTTCCCGTTTTCTTTTCTTCTGCTAACATTTTCATTGTAATTGCTGGTATGAAAAAGAACAATGTCCATGAAGCGATATTAAAAAAAACACGAAGATTAGTTTGTCCTACTAAAAAAATATCATTCCCATAAAGCCAAGTAAAAAAACCGCTAAACCCTAAAAAAAGTACTAGAATCATGTAAGCGATAAGAGAATCGAAAAAAGTTGCTAATTCGCGTTTAGCAATAATCCAAATGGTATACATAATTAATTTAATGTTAAGTTTCTAAAAATGTCTTCTAATTTAGTTTCTAATGGTGTAAGCTGTGTAAGCGCCCATTTTTTCTGAACACATAAGTCAAACACCGATCGTCTTGAACTCTCATTTACTGAGCTTTGTAATTCAAATAAATTATTATCTTTATTTATAAAACCGACTTCTTTTATAGTATCAAGTTTATTTAATGATTCTAATATTATTTCAGGTTTTTCATCCTCTATACAAACATGAAGCACCTCATTTCCTTCTGCTTGTTTTCTTAAAGTATCTGCTGTTCCATCGGCAACAATATTTCCTTTATTAATAATTAATATGCGATCACAAGTCGCTTCTACTTCTGGTAAGATATGTGTACTTAGAATTACTGTTTTCTCTTTTCCTAAGTCACGAATTAACTTTCTAATTTCAATAATTTGATTGGGATCGAGACCAGTAGTTGGTTCGTCTAAAATTAATACTTCTGGATCATGAATCATGGCTTGAGCTATTCCAACACGCTGGCGATAGCCTTTAGATAGTTCTCCTATTTTTTTATGTTTTTCTCTATTAAGTCCGCAAAGACCAATCATTTCTTTAATTCTATTATTAGTTTTAGAATTATTTAGCCCTTGAATTGCAGCACAAAATTGCAGATAATCAATCACTGGCATTTCTAAATATAACGGGTTGTTTTCGGGGAGGTAACCAATGTGTTTCTTAATATCATCTGGTTCTTCTTTAATACTCGTCCCTCCAATTTTTACATCCCCGTTTTCAAGTCCAATGTATCCAGTAATCATTTTCATTGTCGTAGATTTCCCAGCTCCATTAGGACCAAGAAAACCAAGTACTTCGCCAGTTTTAACATTAAAGCTAATATCGTTCACAGCAATTTGTGGGCCATAAGTTTTGGTTAAATTCTCTATTTGTATATTCATATAATGAGATATTATAATTATATTTTATTCTTTTTTTTTAATTGTATACTGTCTTTTTTGGGGGTGTCCATTTGAAAAAAATCATCGAGTAGACTTCTATGATCTAACATTTGTTTCTGCCATATTGAATCTAAACTTTTAAAATTATTTGGAAATGGGAACGGGTTCATATTAAAAGGCTCATCATTAAAAAAGGGATTCCGATTTGTTGAAAAATTTTCAAAAATGGAATCCATTTTACTTGTCATATTTGAACTAGAATAAGAATATATAGAATCAAACCGAATTAAATTTCCATTTTCGTCATACTCCTTATTTACTTGAACTCTTTCATTTGGTTCGTTATTATTTTCATCCTGAGAATAAGTAAGTTGAGGAATTAACATTAAAAACATGAGACTTATAAATATGGTTTTCATATGAATAATTTTAAGATGATAATTTTGCTATTTCTTTTTGATTAAAAATATATTTAAGGTTACTTGAATACGATTTTTTTATTGATTCTATAAGCTTAATTTCTAAATATCCTGAAGAATAATGCTCAGAATGAATCTGCAATTTCTTTTTAGATGGTATATTAAGATATCCTTGAATGAAAGCATAATTCCAATCTATCTTAAAAAGATGCCTTTTTATTAGATTAGCATTAGAGACCATGATACCAAAACATAACATGTTATTATTTATGGATACCTTATAATTGTTTTTTCTTAAATGAGGTATTTTAACCCTAATATGTAAACCATTAAGAGTTGAAACTATTTTAATTTTTTTTATAACGAAAGGTAGAGTTCTATTTTCCTTTCTTTTTTTATCTAGAAAGCTCATATTTCATTTTGATTAAAAAATTATACTTAAACTTTAAGTTATTTATTTAAAGTAAACTGAAATTATGTAATAAAAACCTAAGATGATCTAAGGCCTACAAAAGTATTTTTGAAAGAAAAAAATGAAATTACTTTTACAAAACCTGCTATTATTATGTGAAGATGATAAACTATTAATAGACTTATCAATTAACCAAACAAAAACCGCAGGTACTAGAAGGTTTTTAAATTTAATAAACTGCATTACTTTATTTTTTATGTCTTGACCAAAAATATATAATTAACAAAAAATAAATGCTTAACAAAATATTAATTTTTGTTAAAGTATTGTAAAATAAAAGATAGATTATTCTATTTATTCAACTTTGATATATTCATAATTAATGCTAGAATATTAAGTGATTATGTTACTAAATATATCGCATGCAAGATATTATTAAAATTAAATTCAGCACTTATATCAGATTAAAAAATAGTTAAAAACCTGTTCAAATTCTAGAATTAAAAACCTTTTGACTGCACTCAAAATGACGTAAAATTTACTACATTCGCCAAAATAGAATTAGATTAATCTATTTTATTCCCTTCACATTGTTTGTTAGCAATGTAAACAACTAATTTCTCAGGTTCATTTTGATGTCAAATTCAAGAACTCGTGAAACTTATTAATTTTACGATTATTAAACTTACAATAGGTCTTATTGTAGGAATTATAATCGCTTTTTACAAGCCTATTACAGCAAGTTTAGCTATAATCACTACGATATGCTTTATTTCCATTACTTTAGTTATTAAGCTATTATTAAAGAAAACACCTAAAGGATATCTATTTGGTGTTTTCACTTATATTACTATCATTTTTATAGGTATTTTAACAACTACGCTTCATAATGAACGTGAAGCTAGCAACCATTACTCACAGGTTAAAAGCATAAACCAATCAAAGGATTTAATTACGTTTAGAATTCGTGAGGTTTTAAAACCGAATTTATATCATGATAAATACATTATTGATATTTTAAAAATCAATTCAAAAACAGTTTCAGGAAAATCGATACTTAATGTTGAAAAAGACTCTTTAGTTACTCAATTAAAAGTCGATGATATTTTAGCAACAACTGAACCTTTTAAAACCATAAAAGAACCGTTAAACCCAGAACAATTTAATTACAAAAACTATTTAGCAAAGCAATATATTGATCATCAAATAACAACCAGGAACAATTATCTTTTTTCCATTTTAAAAAAGAAACATACTGTTTATGGGCATGCAGAAAAACTTAGGGATCACATCAAAAAAAGATTAGAAAGCTATGATTTTAAACCTGATGAACTCGCCATAATTAATGCTTTAATTTTAGGACAACGACACGATATTAGTTCCATTATTTATGATAATTATGTTAAGGCTGGTGCTATACATATTCTTGCCGTTTCTGGTTTACATGTTGGTATTATATTATTACTTATAACTGCTTTATTAAAACCTTTAGAGCACTTAAAAAATGGAAGGGTTTTTAAAATCATAATTATACTCGTATTCCTTTGGTGTTTTGCTATTATTGCTGGTTTATCGGCTTCGGTAACACGAGCAGTAACCATGTTTAGTATTGTAACCATAGGAACACATTTAAAAAGACCTGTTAATATATACAATACACTAGCCATTTCTATATTTGTTCTACTCCTGTTTAAGCCATTATTCCTCTTCGATGTAGGTTTTCAATTAAGTTATTCTGCTGTAATCGCTATTGTAAGTATTCAGCCTTTATTAGTTCCGTTATGGCAACCCAAATGGTTTGTTTTTAAAACACTTTGGCAAGTTTTTACGGTTTCCATCGCTGCCCAACTTGGCGTTTTACCACTTAGTTTATTTTACTTCCATCAGTTCCCTGGATTATTCTTTTTATCGAACCTGGTTATTATCCCTTGTTTAGGTTTTATTTTAGGTCTTGGAATTTTAGTAATTATTTTAGCTCTTTTAAATAGTTTGCCAGAATTATTATCTACCTTTTATGGTTTCATAATTAATTATTTAAACCAATTTATTAAGTGGATCTCTTTACAAGATGCATTTATATTTGAAGCCATTTCTTTTAACGGCTTGCAACTTATAACTAGTTATTTTTTAATTATTGCTTTTGTAAGATGTATCATTAAAGTAAATTACAAAAAGATTGTATTTCTATTAGTTAGTATCGCATTATTTCAAGGTGCATTTATTAATAATAGTTTCAATAAAAAAGCTAGTGAATTCATTATTTTCCATAAAGGTCGTGAGACTATAATTGCTCAAAGAAAAAACACTCTATTAAAGTTTTACAGTAATATAGACACTTCTATATTGAAGACTAGTTTTCGCGATTATAAAGTAGCAAATAATATTAATCGAATAACGATAGACAGCCTTAGTCCTATTTACAAAATCAAAGACCGCTATTTACTGGTTATTGATGATAATGGTATTTACAACGTGAAGCAATTTCATCCAGATTATATCGTATTAATAAACACACCAAAAATTAATTTAAATAGAATGATAGATTCTATAAAACCCTCTTTAATCATAGCAAATGGCAGTAATTATAAATCTCAAGTTTTAAAATGGAAAGCGACTTGTAAAAACAAAAAAGTCCCTTTTCATTATACTTATGAAAAGGGAGCTCTAGTATTAGATAATGATTAGCTAACTAATCATTTGTATTCTATTTAGAAATTTTACTAGTTTAGTTGCTAAACTCTGGAGTAAAAGCTTTGTAGTAATCATTAAATGCATCTTGAGTTGTTAATGCTAAATGTTCATTTTTTTTAAACATCTTTACGTATAACTCTAATTGCTGAGGCGTTTTATAACCTGTAATAGGCGCAATAAATCCTCCTTCTTCATCTAAAAAAACTAAGGTAGGATATGCTTTTATCGTAAAATAACGCGCTAATTGATGAGCCGAATTTCTTCTACTCGCTTTTGCAGGATCGTAATTAGGGTTTTCAAAGACTTTATCTTTAAAATTAATTTTTTCATCACCTTCTCCATTAAACTTAACCGCATAGTAATTTTTATTGATATACTCCGCAACATCTTTATTAGCAAAAGTGTTTCTATCTAGCATTTTGCAAGGCCCACACCAATTGGTGTAAACATCCATAAAAATCTTTTTTGGTTTCTTTTTTTGAAGAGCAACAGCTTCTTCAAGTGTTACCCATTTTATTTGTTGTGCCTGTATATTTGCAGTTATAAGTAATGCAAACACTACAGTAAATAGTAATTTCTTCATAATTATCTAGTCGCAAAAGTTATGCCTAAGTTACAAAAAATAACAAAATGCCTTAATTTTAATTAAATCAAGGCATTTCATTGTATTTATAGTGTTGCCAGATATTATCTAATACCGTGCATCATTCTAAGTAATGTTTTATTAAGGATGATCATAACCACACCAGCTCCAATAGGAATTAATGTAAAAATTAAGAAGAACGTGGTCATTCCGTATTCTTCAACTATAGGATCTATAAAACTTCCAGTAAGTCCTGCTGTATAATTAGCTATAAAATTTGCGACGAACCAAACTCCAAACATTAAACCTACTAGTTTAATAGGTGCTAATTTACTTACATAAGACAATCCAACGGGTGAAACACAAAGCTCTCCCAATGTATGGAATAAATACGCCAATATTAAGAAGATCATACTCACAGATGCTGTTTTTGCTCCTAGAGGAATTCCCATAGAGCCGTAAGCAAGAATACCAAAACCTAATCCTAAAAGTATTAATCCTATTGCAAATTTAATTGGTCCAGTAGGATTATATTTACTTTGCCATATTTTAGAAAATAATGGTGCAAATGCAATGATATAAAATGAATTAAGAATACCAAACCATGATGCAGGTACTTCAGCTGTTTCTGCAACAAATTCTCTTTGAAGCATCCAAATAACAATACCCCATATAATAGTAAAACTCGCTCCTAATAAAACATTAGACAACGCAAATTTAGAGAACGTTTGCTTAAAAAGCATCGTAAGTACCCATGTTATAATTAACATTGGTACTACTGTTAGCAAGGTATTCGCAATTTTAAAAGTTGAAGCTCCTGTTCCTGTTAATACTCTGTCTGTATAATCGTTAGCAAAAATTGTCATAGAACCTCCAGCTTGCTCAAATGCCCACCAAAAGAATATCGTAAAGAAAGCTAAAATACTAATCACTATTAATCTATCTTTAGTTACTTTAGAAGAGTTAGCGTCTTCCATCACGTCTTCAATATTTTCGCCTATATCTTCTATAGAATCTTCTATTGCATCGTCAAAATCTATAGTATTCTTTGGAGACAATCCTATTCTTCCAAATATTTTTTGCGCAAAGTAAAATTGTAACATCCCAAAAAACATAAAAACCCCTGCTAATCCAAAACCATAATGCCATCCTATTTTTTCTCCAATATAGCCACAAAGTAAAATCCCTAAAAAAGCACCTGAGTTAATCCCCATATAGAATATAGTATACCCAGCATCTTTTTCTTTTCCTTGATTTTTATATAACTGCCCTACCATTGAAGAGATATTTGGCTTAAAGAGACCGTTACCAATAATTAAAAAGAACAATCCAGCATAAAAGAACATTGATGTCATACCTTCTAAAGCCATAGAAGCATGACCAATAGTCATTAAAAGAGCTCCTAGTATTACTGCATTTCTATAACCCATTAATTTATCGGCTATAAATCCACCAATTATTGGAGTTAAGTAAACCAATCCTGTGTAAACACCATACAACTGAAGTGCTTCAGCGCGCTCCCAGCCCCAACCGCCGTCAAGCATTGTAGAAACTAAGAACAGTACTAAAAGTGCTCGCATTCCATAATAAGAGAAACGCTCCCACATTTCAGTAAAAAACAATACAAATAATCCTGATGGGTGTCCTAATACAGTCTTTTGATTAGTCTCTGAACCTCCGAATTTAAATTCCATATGATTAAATAATTAGTTAGTAAAAGTTTTAAATTAGCCTTTAATCTTCATTTCATTAGTCTTAGTTTCCGCTTGAGGGCGCTTATCACCAAGATTTTTATTAATGAAATTCGTCATTTTTTTATATAAATGTAAACGGGTATTTCCGCCGTAAATACCATGATTTTTATCTGGATAAATCATCCAATCAAATTGTTTATCTGCCTGAATCAAAGCCTCAACCATTCTCATGGTGTTTTGTAAATGTACATTATCATCTCCAGAGCCATGAACTAATAAGAAATCGCCTTTTAATTTATCTACATGATTTATTGGAGAATTATCATCATATCCACTTGGGTTTTCTTGAGGTGTCGTCATATAACGTTCTGTATAGATCGTATCATAAAAACGCCAGCTAGTAACTGGTGCAACAGCTATCGCCATTTTAAACACATCATTCCCTTTAAATAAAGCATTACTACTCATAAAACCACCATAACTCCAACCCCAAATACCTATTCGACTTGCATCAATATAGGTGCGTTTTCCAAGCGTTTTTGCAGCTTCTATTTGGTCTTCTAATTCGTATTTACCTAATTCTTTTTGTGTTATTTTTTTGAACTCTGCTCCTTTTAGACCGGTTCCTCTACCATCTACACAAGCAATAATATAACCTTGCTGTGCTAAATATTGATACCAATAATCGTTAGAATTATTCCACTTATTTGCTACTTGTTGCGACCCTGGTCCTGAGTATTGAAACATAAACAATGGATATGTTTTTGAAGCATCAAAATTTGCGGGTTTAACCATCCACATATTTAAATCGTTACCATTTACTTTAATAGTACTAAACTCCTTTTGCGAAGTTTTGTAAGTAGAAAGCCTTTTACTTAATACATCGTTATCTTTAATACTCTTAACGACGTTACCACTATTGGCATCGTTTAAAGTAAACTCTGGAGGTGTTGTTGCGCTAGAAAATGTATTAATAAAATAGGTGAAGTTAGCACTAAAAGCAGCACTATTGGTTCCTGTTGTTTTGGTAAGACGAGTTTTCTTTCTTCCATTTAAATCAATAGAATAAACATCTCTGTTTATTGATCCGTTTTCTACAGACTGGTAATAAATAGTATTCGTTTTTTCATCATAACCATAATAGTTAGTAACTTCCCAGTTCCCTTTGGTAATTTGATTTTTCAACTTTCCAGATTCGTTATAATGATAAATGTGATTATAACCATCTTTTTCACTTGTCCAAATAAAACTATTATCCTTTAAAAACGTTAAATTATCAGTCACATCAACGTAAGCCTTATCTGTTTCAGCTAAAACTAAAGTTGCTTTATTTTTTTTAGCATCGACCAGCCATAAATCCAATTCGTTTTGATGCCTGTTCATATATTGCGCACTTAAGATATCACCTTTATTTGTCCATTTAATTCTAGGAATATAAAAATCATTATACGTTTTACTAACCTTAACAGGTTGAATTTTGTCCTTCTTTAAGTCATAAATATGAAGAGACACTCTCGAGTTTGCTTCCCCAGCTTTAGGATATTTAAACGCTTGTTGAGTTTGATATAGTTCTGAACCATAAACATCCATTGAGAATCTTGGCACATCGGCTTCATCAAATTGAATAAAAGCAATTTTATCACTAGTTGCATTCCATTCGAAAGCACGAACAAAACCAAATTCCTCTTCATAAACCCAGTCTGTTATTCCATTAATAATTTGATTCGGTTCTCCATCAAACGTTATTTGTTTCGTTTCCCCAGATTCTAAATTTTTAATATAAAGATTGTTATCAAAACCATACCCGACTTGTTTTCCATCTGGAGAAAAAGTAGGTTCTTGTATTTTTTCTTCTGAAACTCTATTTAGTTTATTGGTATTTGTATTGTAAACATAATAAACTCCTAGTGTAGAACGTCTAAAAATAGATTCAACATCTGTTGCTAAAAGCACTTGCGATTCATCTTCACTAAACGTATAATCTGAGAAATTCTGGATAGCTTGTAATGCCGAAGAATTAACTAGCGTTTTTACTTTTTTGAGGGTTTTATAATCATAAATATCGATACTCGTCGTCCCAATTTTTCTATCTAGATTTAATACGGAGTATTCTTGCCCGTTTTTCATAGAATGGAGTGCATCCAAGCGCTCAGTTCTAAATGAGCCATCCCAAATTTCTTCAAGTGTAATATTTTTTGTTTGGGCTGATACTAGTGTGGTTGTAAAAAAACAAACGACAACCAAGTGTTTTATAAATTTCATTAAAATTGAGTTTACGCTAAAATAATGTCAAGTTTACTAAAAATAAAGCAAAAAACCCTAACTATTAACAGTTAAATCTATACAGTCTTTAGCTTTTTGCTATTAGCCATTAGCCTCTAATAATATAGCCCAATATATTAATTACTATTAATGTGAGTTCGACTTAAGAAAATCACGTTACTTAGAGTGCTTCAACTTTAGGAGAAGTGTATCGAGAACATTGATTTTCTTACAAAAACTTATTTTCGATACTATTTTTTTCCACTTTGTTCAAAAAAACAACTTGAACAGACGGTTTTTGATCATCAACATCTTTATATCGAACTGAGTCCATCAATGGTCAAGCCCATATTATCTATATTGATAACAGACTTAATTACTTATTTTTATTGTATTAAAAACAGGAACAGTTAAATCAAACTTTAAAAAAC
>CALGLR010000096.1 GCA_937959395.1 uncultured Flavobacteriaceae bacterium
ATCTAAGATTTGGCGGATTAATGGCTTGTTCGTATTTTTAGTGCGCTTGAAGAGTCCCATAAATTGTATTTTTTGTTCGCAAAACTAAAATACGGGATTCTCAGGCTTTTTTAAATTTTGACTTTCGGATGCTAGTGAAATTTAATAAAGAAAACTATTGGTTTAAATTCCAATTATAATCCATAAATGACTTCTTGGCATTTTTAGAAATGGTAATATCTGAATGTGTATTTAAAAAATCTATAAGTGATCCATTCGTTTTAAAATCATCTGCAAACCATTTAAATATTTTTGAAAGCTTAATGTTGTTTTTAGAGATTCTATTTCTTTCGGTATCCATTAAAAAAGCTTTTGTAGCTATATTTAATTGTAATTCGAGACTGGTTGCAGTAAATGCTTTATTTGCTAATTTTGGACATGAATAAGAAGCGCATACTATAGCAAAATGTATACGAGCATCTCCAGTTTTGCGTAAGATTTTATGTTCAATTTCATCTAAATTATACCACTTACTTCCTAGTTTCCATAACCGTTGTTTCCAAGGATCTTTTATGTCTTTTATGCTTTTTACTGGGTAGTTTCTTAGTATTAAATCTACAGTCATTGCATTGTAGGCATTAATCCAGTATGCCATTTTTTCTGATTTACTCCAACTACTATTAGGCATGTTTTCTCCTAAAGAAGTAATATAATTTCTAAGTGGAGTTTTGTTTTTGTTTAGACCTCTATAGTTTACATTGCCTTGAGTAGAAACATATTGCTCTAAGATTTCATTCCAAGAAGAGTGGTTAAAAGTTGTTTTTGGTTCTACAGGTGTTGTTAATATAGGTTCTTCTGCAGGCGGAGGCGTAACAACTTCATCATTAATAGGGGTAGATATTGGTGTTTCTACTTCAACCTCTGTCTCTACTGGTGGGATTTCAGTTTTAGGTGTTTCTGGAACTTCAGGTATCTCAGGTGTTTTTGGAGTCTCAGTAACCTGCGGTGCTTTAGTTATGACCTGTGCCGTTTCTTTTTTAGAGTTTTCAATTACTTTTTTTGTACCGCTACATGCACTTAATAATACGAGTAACGCTAATAGTATTGCATTTTTCATAAATTGTTTTTTTTATTTAACGGATATAATTCTTGATTTATAAAATCTTTAGGGAAATTTTCATCACCTATAAACCCTAATTCAATGTCTTTTCCATTATGAGGTATATAACTGGTTTTAAATATATAATCCCAGATACTTAACGTTAGTCCAAAATTCACGCCATACTTTACATGATTTGGTAATTCTTTGGCATGATGCCATATGTGCATTTTTGGATTGTTAAGAATGTATTTTAAAACGCCATAGTTCCAACCTAAGTTTGCATGGTTTAAGTGACCAATTATGATACTGAAAAAATGGACTATAGCAACGTGTCTAGCATCAAAACCACCAATTATTGCTATAGGAATGTATAACATGCACTTATAAACAATAGGTTCCATCCAATGGTAACGTAAATGCGCTGCAAATCCCATTTCTTTTACACTGTGATGTACTTTATGGAAATTCCATAATAATGGAATTCGATGTAATAAGCGATGCGTATTCCATTGCGTAAAATCACTTATTATAAAGAAAATGAATAAGCCTAAGGCTAGAGGTAAATGATCAACATCAAATAGTTGAAAGCTTGCGATAGATAATCCTATTAAGTTTAACAGGTCATTAAAAAAGGAAGCAACCGTTTCAGATAAAGCAATAAGTATTATTAAATTTAGAATAAAGAAATTAAAAAACATGTAAAAAGTGTCTAACCAGAAATCTTTCCTAAAAATGGATTGTTGTTTTCGCCATGGAAATAGTATTTCTAATCCCCATACGAGTAAAGAAATTATAATTAATCCATAAAAGTAATTATCCCAATGATTTATAGTAATAATTTCATTTTTAAGGTAATTCCAGTATCCAGAGTAGGCATTTTTTATTAAGTCTAAATACTTTTCCATGTATAATAGTAAATTATATTATTATAGTAAAAATAACATATTTTAATTTTGCTTTTATTTATTTCTTTTAAATAGATAAAATGATTGCTAAATCATTTCTAAAATTTTAAAGATTACCGCACTTACTATAGCTGCTAAAGGAAGCGTAAGTAGCCATGATAATAATATTTTACTAATCATTTTATAATCTGCTTTTTTTGTTGCAGTTCCAATACCAAATATAGAACCTACAGAGACATGAGTTGTAGAAACTGGCATGCCATGAATACTAGCTGTAGTAACTAATAATCCTGTAATTAAATTAGCAGTAAAACCTTGACCAGAATTCATAGGAGTAATTTTTTTACTCATTGTAATTCCTACTTTCTTAGAATTTATTAAGCCTCCAGCGGCCATAATTATTGCGATAATTACCATGCTCCATTTTATATCGATTACGTTTATAATTAATAAAAGACCAACAATTTTTGGCGTATCATTTAAGCCTCTGGCAAAACTAACAACACCAGCACTAAAATAGTGTAGCGTGTCTAATATTTTTTGTGAACTAAGACCAAATATTTTACCTTCATAAGTTTCAATGGAATCATTTATAGTCGCTTGAATAGTTGTTTCTGTCTTTAAGCTCGCAGTATCCATTTGCATTGAAGCAATAGTTGGATTATTTGTTTTTTGAATGTTTAGAGAAGTACTTTTAGTAACTCCCATTTTTTTTCTGAAAAACCTAAAAATTAGATAAGCAATAAAACTCACTACGGCGGCCATTAGTGGGCTTACAATTAAAGGCATTAAAAACTTGTCTAAAAGTTTGTCAAAATTAAATTGAGAACCTACGGCCATTATTCCAGCACCAAATAGGGCGCCAACTAAACTGTGAGTAGTCGATATGGGCATGCCAACTTTGGTGGCAATAAATACAGTTAATGCAGCACCAAAAGCAATTGAAATCGCAAATGTAGGCATGGTAATTAGTTCGTCTGGAACTAATCCTTTTCCTGAAAAGTTTTTCACTAACTCATTTGCTAAAAAAATAGCAGTTACCGATCCCGAAAAAGTGCTGATAGTGGCCCAATTAATTGCTTTTTTGAAACTTGTTGTGCCGCTTCCAAATAGAGTAGCAACCCCTTTAAAGTTATCGTTAGCACCATTACTGTATGCTAAAAAACAAGCAGAGATTAGTAAGAGCGTTAAAATCATAGTTTTGATATTTATATTTTTTAGACGGAATAATTACGAATCACTTACTGAACTCATCATAAATTTTTTGAAACTTGAGTTTGAGTATTATTCTATATTTTGGTATTGAAATTTTACGTCACCCTGAAGGTGTTTCAGGGGCACATAAATTAGAGGGGCTATTTGTAAATAATATGATGCGATTCTGCAATCGCAGATTCATGAATACCTTAATTTAAAATTGAGACTAATGAATAAACAAGTTCAAAATGACGTATTGGGATTAAACAGGAAAGAGGCTGTCTGAAAAGTATTTCTAATCGTCATTCTGAATTTATTTCAGAATCTCATAATGCTATGCGTTAGCTCGTTGTGAGAACCTGAATCAAGTTCAGGTTGACGAAACTAACCTTTTTAGACAGCCTCTTTAATTTTTTATGTAATGTTTAATTTAACAACATCCACCACCATCATAATGGAATGTAGATTCTGAAAAATAAATATCATCTCTATTTAATGATTGTAAAGTTTCAGCAGTTTTATCACAAATGGCTAAAGGTTGATTTTTTAGTAAAATATGGCCTTTTTTATCATCAAAATAATCTTCATCTCCATAATAAATAGCTGCTTTACCAGTAAATATACAGGGACCATCTTCTGGCATTGGGTCTTTAATTGCTGCAACTTCTATAGATTCTATATAAATTAACTCATCTGTAGGATAATTTTTTGGATCTAAAATACGATACGGTTTACGAGCTCTAATTTCTATGGTTCCAAAACCAGCATCTGTTAATGCTTTTACGTATTCAGCTATTGGTAAGCTTCCGCTTAGGCATAAAGCACGTAATCTATCATCATTACGTAATGTCTCGTTCATTGGTTGTTCACAAGTAGGATCACTCATTACTAATTTTCCATGTGGTTTTAATACGCGATACATTTCTTCAATAGCTTTCTTTAAATCTTCTGCTTTAAAAATATTGAATAAACAGTTTTGAGCAGCAACATCTATACTATTATCTTCAACTTGAAGATTCATTGCATCTCCTTTAATAAGATCTACAAATTCACTTTTAAACCAAGGGTTTTGTTTTTCAGCTTCTATAAAATTTTTGCGAGAAGCTTCTAACATCTCATCTACGATATCGATTCCTACTACACCGCTTTTTTGACGATTAAAATAGGCGAATTGTAATAATTCCATACCACCACCAACTCCAACATATAACATTTTAGGATTATTAGAAAGATCTCGAGCATGAACCGTGCTACCACAACCATAATTCATTTCCTGCATTATTTTAGGTATTTTTAATCCAGGAAGTTCCCATATCGGGTTTGTAGTACAACATAACCCAACATCTGGTGTTAATGCAGCTTCTTTATATACGTCGTGTGTTGCGTCTAAATAACTCATGTTTTTCAGTATTTAGTAGCTAGTAATTAGTGGTTAGTCGCTAGTTTGAGTTAAATAAGTTTCTAACTGTATTTACTGCGACTGAAGACTGAAAACTGCCTACTCTTTTTTTATAATTGTTTAATTAGTTTTTTGAATAAGATAATCATATCCGGTTCTGCTTTTCCTGCCATTGCAATAATTTCAGGAATATCTACAGGTTTTAGATTAGATGGGTCGCATTCATCTGTCAAAACTGACACAGCAGCTACTTTTAATTTTAAATGATTGGCTACAATAATCTCTGGAACGGTACTCATACCAACAGCATCTGCTCCAATTATTTTAAGCATTCTGTATTCTGCTTTGGTTTCTAATTGAGGGCCAACAACGCTTGCATACACGCCTTTGTGAAGTGTGATATTATTAGTTTTTGCTATATTTTGAAAAATAGAATTTATTTTAGAGTCGTAAGGTTCGCTCATGTCTGTAAAACGTTCTCCTAATTCTTCAACACCTTTAAAAGCTAGTGGCGAACTACCTTGAAGATTAATATGATCTTCAATAAGCATGAGCTCTCCTTTCTTGAAATCAAGATTAATGGCACCTGCTGCGTTCGAAACTAATAAGGTTTTAATACCTAATTGTTTCATAATACGAACAGGGAAAGTAATGTCTTGCAATGAGTAACCTTCGTATAAATGAAACCGTCCTTGCATAACAATGACAGTTTTATTTTCTATGGTTCCGTAAATTAATTTTCCTTTATGAAATTCGACCGTAGCCGTTGGGAAATTTGGAATATGGTTATAACTTACTTCGCTAATTATTTTTATTTCATTTGTTAGCTGTCCTAACCCAGTCCCTAAAATAATTCCAATTTCAGGATTTTCGAAGCCTTTATTTTTTAAATAATCTGTGGTTTCGTTAATGTATTTTTGCATATGGTAATTATACGTTTTTTAACGTTTTATCAGTTTTTTAATAATTCTTTGTTTGTCACTTTTAATTTCGACTAAATATACACCAGAATTTAAATTTGATAAAGAAACGGTTTGATTTTTTAATAGAGTGTTTTCAATAGATTGTATTTTTTTTCCTAAAACATCATACACAGCAATAGATATTGGTATTCTTAATTCGTTACGAACTTTAAATTGTTTACTTGCTGGATTAGGAAAAATTGAAATGTTTTGTGTTAGTGAATTATCTTCTGTGCTAAGCACAGAACAGTTCGCTGGTGTAAAAGGAGTAAAAGACCCAAAATCCCAAAACGCTCCAAATTGTAAACAATAAAAAAACACTTTGTCAAAGTCGCTAATATCAAAACCTGAAGGAATAGACATATTGAATGTTTGACTTCCTGTAGGTTGAACTAATCCAAAAGCAATACGATCAAACGCAGAAATATCAGAATTTGCTATTTCGCTATCTGTTTTACCTTCCGAATTAATAAGATAAGCTCTCACGTCTGGTCCAGGAGCAGTATTAAAATTTGAAGCTAGATTTAAAGTTACTGAGTTATCTGTATTATAAATCACATTTACATCTCCATTAATGTTGTAGGATGGCACACTAGAATTATTACCAAAATTAGAGGCTGTTTGATTGCATTGAGAAGATGTTACGTTTGCTATTAGCACTAAGCTAAAAAAAAGAAATTTAATTTTCATTTCGTTTAGAGTATTTAATATAAGTCGACTAAAAAAAATCTGAGGATAATTATAGTACGTTATAATTATCCTCAGACTTAATAATAATTTATTTGAAACTGTAAATAACTAACTTATTTCTTAATCAGTTTTTTAACGATTCTTTGTGTGTCACTTTTAATTTCTACTAAGTAAATACCAGAATTTAAATTTGATAAAGACACTTTTTGATTTTTTAATTGCGTGTTATTAACAGATTGAACTTTTTTTCCTAAGACATCGTACACATTAATTGATACAGGTGTTTGTAATTCATTACGAACTTCAAATTGCTCACTTGCTGGGTTAGGAAATAAACTGATATTTTCGCTAAATATGTTTTCGTTTGTACTTAGAGTTGAACAATCAGGACTTTCGTTAACTAATTGGGCATAACCCCATGGTACATGAAACTGGATGCACTGTAGAATAACATACTGATAATCATTGACGTTAACTCCAGATAAATTTTGAGTAAATGTTTTCGCTCCTGTCATAAGATGTCCATCGTGTCCAGATGCTGCAGAATTGTGTAAGTCATCTAATAAATCGCCATCCTGATCAACTCTAATAAATGTGGTTGGATTTGGATTAGAGCTAGGATCTGTATCTATAGTTTGCGTTTCTGACAAATAAACGGCTAATTTGAAACCTTGAACAGAAGCAAAACCAGCTTCAAAATTTACAGATGAAACAGATCCATCTGATTCAACTGTTATATTAGCATTTCCTTGTATAGGATAAGTGTTGGTATTGGGACTATTAGCTATGAATGATCCTGAAATAATACATTGCGCATTAATTTGTAAAGCTGTAAAAGCTATGAATACGAGGGATAGTAATTTTGTTTTCATGTTGAGTTGTTTTTTAATTATTTAATTTTATATACGATTTAAATGCGAGGTATGGATGTAAATCTTCAGCAAAATCTATATCGTTAAGTGTCTCAAGATGTTTTACTTTAACATTTTTTAAATCATTTAAAGTTGATTCTAAAACAGTATTAGTTCCCCATTCTTTATTTTTAAATACAGCTTGATGTAGCTTTTTCATTCCTAATAAATAGTAACCACCATCTTTAGCTGGACCAATAACGACTTCTTTATTATTTAATGCTTCTATTGCGTTTTCTATATGTAATGGTTTTAAATCATATAAATCACTACCTATAATAATTACCTTTTCGTAATTATCATTAAATGCATCTCTAAAAGCATTTTGCATGCGTTCTCCTAAATTGGCTCCAAATTGAGCTTTCTTTTGATAGATAACATCATCCCACAAATCATTTTGTCGAACTTTAACTGAGTAACTTACACGTTTGTCTGAATTTATTTTCCGTAGTACTTTTTCAGTGTGTTCTAAAAGTTTGATATAAACTTCTAAAGCACCTTTTTCTCCTATACCTTTAGCTAATCGTGTTTTTACTTTTCCTAATTCTGGGTTTCTAGTAAAAACAAGTATTAATGTATTGCTTTTTGGTTTTATCACGATGCTTTTGTTTGCTAATATTTGGCTCTTGGCTCTTGGCTCTTGGCTCTTGGCTCTTCAATTTTTAGTTTTTTTTCTTCTCTCTTTTCTACTTTCTTTTTCTTCAATTTTTTCCTCTTCGTATAATTTTACACCTTTTTGAAGCCATTTACTCCATTCCTTATTAAAAGTATGAATCGTGTCTGTTTCTTTTTCTGCGGAATTATATACTGTGAAATTCTTGTTTTTCCATTCAAAAATACCACCATACAAGTTTCTTACATTCGTATATCCAGCAGCTTTTAATTTTTCTGCAACCGTTTCAGATCGAATACCTAATGAGCAGTACACTACTATTTCTTCTTCTTTATTTGGATATAATTTTTGTACACTGTCTAATTGAAATTTATCATAACCAACATAAACGGCATCTTTTAAATGGCTTATTTTGTACTCTTTGGGTTCTCTTGCATCTAGCAAAATAGCTTTAGTTTTTGGCATTGCTAGTTCTTCAACAGTAATATAAGGAACACCATTATCATTATGTTGCTTAAGTAATTTATCTAGCGTTTTTTGTGAATGGCTAAATACGGAAACTAAAAAGAATAGGTAAATAAGTTTAATGTTCATAATTATTAGTTATAAAATTAAGCAACAACACCTTGACAACTGCTTCCTGCTCCAGCAGTACAGCCATAACAATGTTGGGAAATAATTATTTTTCTATTTTGCAATAACTCTTCATTGTACTCACTAACATGTTTCACTTTACTAGCGACTTTTAAACCGAGCATTTGATTAAAGTCACAGTCGTATAACCAACCATCCCAACTAATAGATATGGTATTTGTACACATAACATTTGCTACAGCAGAAGGATTGTAAGCATCTACTAACGAATGCATATAATCTTCATAATTTTCAGAAGCAATTAAATAATCTAAAAATCGTGCGATAGGCAAGTTAGTAATTGCAAATAAGCTGTGAAATTGGATGTTAAAATCGTCTTTTAAAGCTTTTTTAAAGTCCTTTTCCATTGCCATTTGGTCTCCAGGTAAAAATGCCCCAGAAGGATTGTATACTAAGTCTAGTCTTAAATCACTATCTGGCATACCATAACCTACAGCATTTAACTCTTGTAATGCTTTTATAGATTTATCAAAAACACCATCTCCACGTTGCTTATCTGTTTTTCCACGAGTCCAATGCGGCATCGAAGAAACGACATGAACATTATGCTTTTTGAAAAATTCAGGTAAATCATAATATTTCTTATTCGCACGAATAATTGTTAAATTAGAACGTACGATAAAATCTTTAATGCCTGCTTTTGAGGCTTCTTCAACAAACCAGCGAAAATCTGGATTCATTTCTGGAGCGCCACCAGTTAAATCTAAAGTATGTGCTTTTGTTTTCTTTATAACTTCTAAACATTGTAGCATGGTATCTCTAGTCATAATCTCTTTACGATCAGGGCCAGCATCTACATGGCAATGTTCGCAAACTTGGTTACACATATAACCTAAGTTTATTTGAAGTATCTCTAATGTATTAGGAACTAAGGGAAACTGGTTTGTTTCTGAAATTTTATCTTTAAATGTTGGTAATTCACCATTTGCGAATATACCATTAGATAAAATTTCTAATTGCCTATTACTATTTGCTAAATCACTCTCACGTTTTTGTAGTGATTTTGTTTTTAATTTAGTCATAAAATAGTTTTGACTGTTTAATTTTTTAATGAACTCTTAGAGTTTAAGATTAAAAGTTAACCATCTAATTTATTCACTTTATTCATCATTTGCACACTATGTACTAAAGTTGCTCCACTTTTAATGGCCGCACCAACATGTATGGCCTCCATCATTTCTTCTTTGGTTACACCGCGTTGTAATCCGTCTTTGGTGTAAGCGTCTATACAATAAGGGCATTGTTCTGTATGTGATACAGCTAATGCAATTAATGATTTCTCACGAGCTGTAAGTGCACCATCTTCAAATACTTTTCCATAGTAGTCGAAAAATTTTTCACCTAATTCAGGATTCCATTCACTAATTTTTCCAAATTTCCTTAAATCTGCCGGATCGTAATATGTTTTTTGCATGTAAAATAATTTTAATGCTAAGATAGATTGAATTTTATAAGTCGGAAATAATATTATTACATAACAGTAATTATTATTTTTAACTTAAGAAGTTTACTTTCGTAGAAATGAACTCATTTAAATTTTTTGAGTTAAAGCGAAAATTAGTCGTTTTGTGACCAATTGAAGTGTTTTTTTAGTTGCATAGCAACGCTATGGAACGAGAAAAAGACAAAAAGTGGTTGCAAAAGAGTAATTTTTTAGCTAATTGAAAAAGTTTAAATGAGTTCAATAACTAAATATTTAAATATGAATGATTATTTCTTTATCATTACCGTACTTGTCGTCCTTTCTGCTATTTTTGGATACATTAATGTACGGTTTTTAAAGTTACCAAATACCATTGGATTAATGCTTATTAGCATTGTATTTACACTTGGTGTTTTTGCTCTTAGTTATTTCGATTCCACATTGCTTGAAGCTGAAAGTTATATTATAAAACAGATCGATTTTAAAAAGGTTTTGTTAGATATTATGTTAAGTTTTTTGCTATTTGCGGGAGCTTTGCATACTAATTTTCAGCAGTTAAAAGTGCAACGATGGCCAGTTTTGGTGTTTTCTACCTTTGGAGTTCTTGTTTCTACCTTTTTGGTAGGAGGCGCTGTTTTCTTCTTTTTGAAAATAATGAATTTGAATGTTGATTTTATATACTGTTTACTATTTGGCGCCTTAATTTCTCCAACAGATCCTATTGCTGTTCTTGGGATTTTAAAAAAAGCAGGTGTTCCTAAAAAATTAGAAGTAAAAATTGTTGGTGAATCCTTGTTTAATGATGGAGTAGGCGTGGTTATATTCTTAACTATTTTTCAAATTGCAGCGATGGGAACAGGAGAAGTCGAAGCATTTGATGTTGTTAAACTTTTTGGACAAGAAGTTCTAGGAGGTGTTTTTTTAGGATTTGCTTTAGGATGGATTACTTATAAGTTAATGAAATCTATAGACGATTATCATATCGAAGTTATTGTAACGCTTGCAGCTGTAATGGGAGGAACAATAATTGCTCATAAATTACATTTATCGGCGCCGTTGGCAATGGTAACAGCAGGGTTAGTTGTTGGTAATGATACAGTTAGAGGTACGGCAATGTCTGAGATAACAGAGAATTATGTTGATAAATTTTGGGAACTTATAGATATTTTATTAAATGCAATATTGTTTGTTTTAATAGGTATGGAAATGTTGGTGTTAACCTTTAAAATGGAATATGTGTTAGCTGGTTTAATAGCAATTCCTATCGTATTATTATGTCGTTATTTATCATTGTTGCTCCCTATAAATATATTTAAGAAAAAACTAGATTTTGTGCCAAAAACGAATCTAATTATGACTTGGGGCGGGCTTCGTGGCGGTATTTCTATTGCTTTGGCTTTAGGATTAACTGATGCTATGAACAGAGATTTGTTTTTAGTAATAACTTATGTTGTGGTTGTATTCTCTATTTTGGTTCAAGGATTAACGGTTGGGAAATTGGTGAAGCACGTTGAAGTGAAATGATAAAACTAAAAAGCATTTGATCGGGTTTTATGTGATGATATTTCCAATTCACGTAAATGTAATTGTGTTTATACCTGTTCATTTCCGTTTTCATAGCTAATATGCTCTCTTAAATTGAACATACAATTATATAATCGTATGTATTTAAGAGAACATGATGGAATTAGCAAAAGAATAATAATCATTCATTATGTAAAACACGTTTTTTTTCTAAAAGAGATTCCTTGGTCTCAACAATATCTTCATCAGGAACACAGCAATCTACTGGACAAACTGCTGCACACTGCGGTTCGTCATGGAAGCCCATACATTCCGTACATTTATCTGGTACGATGAAATAATAATCGTCTTCAATAGGTGTTTTTAGTTCATCTGCATTTACAATTTTCCCTCCAGCTAAAATAGCATCTCCTTTTAGTTTGGTGCCTTCAGAATATTTCCACTCATCGGCACCTACGTAGATGGCATTATTAGGGCATTCAGGTTCACAAGCACCACAATTAATACATTCATCGGTTATAATTATTGCCATAATTTAAAACATTAAGCCTAAATTAAATTAAGTACTGCTATAAGAACACTCGCAAAAACACTTACTATTAGTGTGTTAAATTGAACTTTTCCTGTTTGCTGTGATAATACGGTACCGTTAAATCCCATGCACAGCATGGTTACAATAAAAAGTTCAATCATTTTTGGAGTATCTGCAAGGTTGTTATTCATAAGAAGAAACATTACTGCTACAGAACCCATACAGCTTTGACCAATAATTCCTATGGTTGAGTATGCTAAAATTCCCGAATTATATTCATTCATTAAATTGTTATAAGTCTTTACTATCATAATTGTTTTATTTTAAGAAAGAAGCTTTTCTTCCAGTTTTACTGCTTTTTGAAATAAAATGTTATTTTCTTTATGGATGTGTAAATGAAGGTCTTCTTCGAATTCCTGAAGCATCCCAAATGCTACTTTGTAAGTGTTACATCCATCTTTTGGGACCGCATAGTTATTAGATAAATTTGCTATTTTTCTGAAAGCTTCACCTTCAAAATCGTGTTCTTCATCCATTTTGCCAATTGGTGTTTTTATGGTTCCAAAATGAGGTGTTTCTAGTTTTGAATGATCACGTTCAGCTTTTGCCATTTTTTTTATAAAGGGAAACAATATGAGTTCTTCCTTTTTCATGTGCATTACTAATTGGTTTGAGGCTTCATTAAAAATGTTGTTTATTTCGATTAATTCTGGATGCTCTTTGCCGTGAGCAGTTTCTATTTTGTTTAGGTATTCTTTTAATACTGGAATCTTTTCTTCAACATAACCATGATGCTTATTTTCAATATGTTCTGCAAGTTTATCTAATGGCCAGTTACGAAAATCGGTTTTTTGAGAATCTTCATTTTCTTTAAAAAAGGCCTTTACAGATATTAAGAGTTTATCAGCATCTGTTATTGAAACATTCTCTTTCTCGCAAGCGTCTTTTATTGATAGTTGTCCGCCACAACAAAAATCGATGTTATGCTGTTTAAAAATTTCAGCAGTTTTATAATTATCGGCTACAATATCACCTACGATACTTTCATGTGTAATTTTCATAATTATTGTTTTAAGTTATTATTTGTTTTTGCGTTATTAAATTTTTTACATAAACCCTAGTAATAATAAGGCTTCGTCACTCATTAATATTTTATCCCAAGGTGGGTCCCAAGTAAGTTCAACAGTGGTTTCTTCTACAAAATCTAATTCCATCACTCGTTCTTTAACTTCGTCTACTATCATTCCTGCCATAGCACAAGCTGGAGAGGTTAATGTCATTAATATTTCTATATGATTTTCAGCTTTTATTGCGCAATCGTAAATAAGGCCTAAATCGTATACATTAACAGGTATTTCTGGATCATAAACCATTTTAATTTGATCTATTATTTTTTCTTCTTTTTCTGAATCAGTCATAGTAATTCATTTATTTTCATACCGTTATTACTTTAAAAGTTAGTCCGTCTAAGTTTTTATCTAACACAATTTGGCAGGCTAATCTAAATCCTTTTCCTCCTTTTTTATGAACCAATAATGTATGCTGTTCTTGCTTACTTAAGGTGTTAGTAAATTTTCCATAGACGAGCTCTAAAACACAAGTCCCACATAACCCTTTTCCTTTACATTCTCCAATTTCTGAGTAGTAGGTGTTAACAATAAGTTCCATTAGATTTGGGTATTCAAATCTCTTATATTTAATTAAATGGCTTTCATTATCAATATCAATTATGGTTACATTCATTGGCTTGTAAGGTGTGTTTGATGATCTCATTCTTTTGAAAAAAGTAAGCATCCGCACCATTTTTTGACTCTCCTAATTAATTGTGGTGCTTTTAAATTACTCATTGTATCTAGTTAAAGTTTGATGAGAAAACACACACAATAAAATCACTTTTAATACTTCTAAAAACACATAGTAAAAATGAAAATAGGAAGCCGATGGAGTTTCTCCATTAATAATAAGATTGGCACGTATATCTAAAATAGGTAGTAAATGAGAGGTTTGTAATAGTAAAATAATAGTTAAGCTAATTAGTATACGTTTGAGTGTTTTTTTCTTTAAAGACCAATAGGTTTTATATGATGAAACTAAAAGGACACTTACAAATAATATTTCGGCTTTATTTAATGCACCAAATACCAATTTGCCGATATTTAAGCCAATAATTTGGGTAATACCTTCTGCTTGGAACTTAAGCCAAGCTTCCATAAAGGATATAGAAAGCACAAAACCAAGCCATAAAAGCGGAACGATAATAATTAGTCTTCTAATTAACGACATCTTTACTTTATTTTTAAGCTGTTTTAATACTTTTTACACGTTCTAGGTTATCTTTTTTTGATAAGGATAAACGCACAATACTATCTTCTAAAGCAGTAAGATCATGGGATACACCACCATCTAAAGCGATAAGACTACCAGCTAAAAGATGTTGTTTGTCTCCATTGATTCCAAAATCGATAGCGCCTTTAAAAACCTGAACAACTATAGGAAATGGCGTTTTATGTTCTTTCATAATCTGCCCTTTTTTAAAAACGATTCTAATTTCTTTAGAAGTTTCTGTCTCTAGCATAATATTTATAGCTGGTTTCTTCTCATTAAAAATTAGGTCCTGTGTAAGTGATGCTATTTTCATAATTTATTTTTTTAATAACTGTTATTATTTAATTTGTGCATAAACATTTGTGCCATTTTAGAAGCTCTCCATTTGGCTTCTTCGGCTATTTTGCCAGTAAAATTTTTGTCGATAGATGAATTAAAATGAAATAACCAACGTTCAAAATGATGCTCTTTTATAGGTAATTGTCTATGTGGTGAAAATGGAGAGCCTTTATAAGCAAACTCATGAAAAAGTACTGTTTGCCAAAAATTATACATGGTTTCTAAATGTTTTGACCAATTATCTTTTATTACACCATTAAAAATGGGGCCAATCACATCGTCTTTTTGTACAGCACTATAAAATGTGTCTACCATGAGTTCTATATCTTTTCTGTTTGTGATGTCTCCCATTAGAAAAATGATTTATAAGTGTCCATATTCCAATGCGTTATAAAATAGAAAATGGCAAATCCTAAAAACACTATTAAGCAGGCCCAAACCCAAGATGGAATGGCTTTAGGTGTTTCAGAACCTTTAATAATGAACGACTCTGTAGTTTCACTTCCATAAGCATTAATAGTAATAGCGGTATTAGACTCGATTATTTCATGATCTTTTAAACCAACAACTGCTATCTCTGGGCCATTACGTACCTCAAAAGGAATCATTCTTACGCCCTCAATACCATTGGAAGAGATCGCTTTTATTTTTAATTCGTGTTTGCCATCTGGTATTTTAGTAGTGTCTAGTATTAATTTTGCTGGTGGTTCAAAGACTCCAAAAGGTATTTTTTCGTTGTCTAGAAATACAGTGACCTCTCTTTTCTGTTTCATGATTTTGAAAAATTATCGTTCTCGTTTATTACTAAATTTTTTATGTGACTGCTTTCTTCTTCCTTAGGCTTAATAAGATATTTTAAACTCATTATTAATGTATAGCCAACAATAATTATGGCACTGTACATTATGATGTAATCTATATTACCTTCTGGTCCTTCTCCGTGTGTTATATTTTCTAATCCCTTTGGCTGTTCTGCATCACAAACAGGACAAGCCAAAGTGATTGTGCTTACTAAAAGTGCTATTAACGTTATGCATTTACTTTTCATCTTTTATTGTGTTTTTGGAATTTTGTTAATAGAATCTCTTAATTTAACAATAGTTTCTAATGGTACTTTGGGCGCGCTATTTCCCCAACTCGATCTTTCGTGGTCTGCAATTGCTTTAATTTCTTCATCTGTTAATTTATCTGCGAAAGCAGACATAACACCGTATTCTTGCCTTGCGTCGTAACCCATTAAAATTATTTTTATAAGTTTTTCAGGGTCTTTATTATTAACAATAAGGCTTCCTGCTAAAGGAGGAAAAGCACCTTTTACACCGCGCCCAGTAGTTTGATGACAGGCCGCACAATTGTTTTGATATAAACTTGCACCTAAAGATTTTTTAGTTGAAGCACCCGAAGAAGCACTATTTTCGGTTTTAGGTAATGCAGGAATAAAATCCATTGGTGGTTCATAATCATCAAATGAAAACTGTTGTAATCCTTTTAAATAGGCAACTAGATCTAAAGCTTCTGGTTTAGCTACCATAATGTAGCTGTCTTTCATTTTTGTAATACTACGAGGTAATGTTACATCGTCGTCTTTTACATCTAAAGTGTCAACTTCTTTGAATAACCACGAATAACGAGGCATAACAGAAGCTTCTATTACTAATCTTGGATTGTATAAATGTAATAAGTGCCATTGTTCACTTGGTTGCCTATTTCCTATATCTGTAAGGTCTGGACCAGTGCGTTCACTACCTAATAATGAAGGCGATTGGCGCCAAATATCCATTCGTTTTTTACTGTAGAAATAATCTGAAGCTAAAGAAGGTCTTTCTCCCCAAGTTTTATCCATTTCTATATTACGTACTTGTTGCGTATGGCATCCAACACAGCCTTCAGCGATATAAATGTTTAATCCTCTTCGTTCTTGTGCAGTAAGATCTTTTTGCCCAGGTATAGGCTCGTATTCTTCCATTTGATATGCTGGTATAATTGCAACACCTATACTTAATGCTACAAAAACGCTAAATGCAAGCAGAACTAGGTTTTTATGATCTTTATGTAAGTTTAACATTGTGTTTAAAAATTAATTTGTTTGTGCTTCTAGTTGTTGTTTTTGCGAACTTTTTGTGCCTTCTTTTTTACGTACCATTAAGTAAAAATTATAACCAAAAATGATATGAGATATAAACATTAGAGAGCCACCTACTGCTCGCCAAACCCAGAAGTTTTCCATGAGTATAACAGATTCTATAAATGGATTACCTTCAATCCAGCTTAATCCTTTTAAAGTGCCACCAACCATTAATGAAATCATGTAAGCAAACAGGCCTATAAATGCTAGCCAGAAATGACTTCCTACAAGATTTTGTGGGGGTTCGTTACCTGTTATTTTAGGAAGAATAGAGTAGATGCAAGCCCACATTAAAAAGGTAATAATACCATACATTGTCATGTGAGAATGTGCAACATTAAAATCTGTAAAATGCCATAAGTAATTTGTGAATCTGAACGCTTGAAAACTACCTTGAACCGATCCTACAAAGTAAAATACTACACCAACTAAAAAGAAAGGTAACACGTAGCTTTTAGAAATATGATTCCAACTACCTCGCATAGTCATGAAAAAGTTTGTGCTTCCTGCAAATACAGGAATAAACATTCCTGCACTAAATACAATAGCGACTGTCTGTAACCACCAAGGCAATGGACTGAATACAAAATGGTGCGTACCAATTAAAGTATAAAATAACATTTGTGTCCAGAAAGCGAGAACTCCTAAAGAGTATGAATAAATGGGCTTGTTAAGAGATGACGGGAGAAAATAATAGACTAGACCTAAAGTGAAGGTCATAAACCACATACCAACACCTTGATGCATATAATAACCTTGTATTACAGTTTCTCCAAGACCTTCTTGATAATCTGGGAAATAACCAATAAAAGTGAGTACGGTTGTCCAGATTAATGACGCGAGAATAAACCAATTAGAAATGTATATTTCCGAAATTTTTCGTTGTGCTACTGTTTTATAAAAATTAAGAAAAATGAGCACAAGACCTATTGCGAATAATGCCATAATAGGCCAGATATATTCTCTATATTCTCCACCACCATTGTTGATACCTGCCATTAAGAAAAGGTTGCCAAGTAGCACCGCAGAATTCATAAACCAAAATGCGGTTTTAGATCTTTTATAGTTAAAAATTTCTCGATTAGATGTTCTAGAAACCACATAATGTCCTAAACCTATCATTGCCATAGAAGCCCATCCCCAGAAAACGGTGTTTGTATGAACAGGACGCAATCTCCCAAAGGATAGCCAGCTAGTATTATCCATATCTGGCCATACAAATTTCATACCTACATACTGTCCAACTAAGGTTCCAAAAATTAACCAAAATACTGCTGCACTTAAAAACCAAATAACAATTTGTCTAAGCTCTTTTGATATTTCAATTTTTACAGTTGATTTGGTTTTTTCATCAAAAAGAGGGTTTTTAGGATTTATAATTTTTTTAATAAATCCGCTATTTTTTGATTCTCGAACTATAGTATTAGGTTTTTGTTTATAATTAAAACCTTGCTGTCTTAATTCTAAAATTTCATTTACTTTTTCTTCATCGAAATTAACAAGTCTCTTTTCAAACTCTTCTTCAGTTAGATTTTTTCTGCTTTTGTTTAAATTATCTACATATATATTAAGTCGCTTTATAAAAATAAATAGTCCTAAAAAAAGAATGATGAATACAAGAACGATTGTACCAATAACACCTGGACTTGATAGCCAATTCTCTGTGTTGATGTTTTCTTGTAAAAAAATGATTAGTAAATAGTTTATTTTCATATTATAGATATTAAGACCTTTTTATCTTTTATTTAGTTATTTTTTTATCTTTTTAAAATGGTTATCCCTAAATTAAGATCTAAAGCTACATTAAGTAGTGTAGAAGATTCTAGAGTTTCATTTAATTGATCTCTAATTACCACAAACTTATCATGCATTGGGCAAGGTTCATTAGCATTACAAATTTTAAGACCTAGAGCGCATCCATTAAATAATTGATTACCATCTATAGCCTGTACTATTTGTTTAATACTAATTTTTGGAAGCTCTACTTTATCAATTTCAAAACCTCCAGATGGTCCTTTTATTGAATTTATTATACCTGCTTTAACTAATATTTGTAAAATTTTTGCGGTAAAAGCTGTAGGTGAATCAATAGAACTAGCAATTTCTTTTAAACTAACTCTTTCTCCCCATTGCGATTTTTGTGCAATGTAGAGTGTCGCTTTAATACCATATTCACAACTTTTTGAAAACATTATTTAATATTATTTGAAGCAAAAATAAGTATTTATTTTAATTCGGACAAATTTATCCGATTATATTTTATTGTCGTTATATGTTTTAGAGTTACAAGTTTCGTAAAAAAAGATTCAAATAATCATTTAATTAAGTTTCAGGATAGAAACAAAAATCCCTGTAAACTTTACTGTCATTGACTTAGGGTGTCTTAATAGAGCGTATTTAAGACTACAAATAAAAAAACCCTTGAGAATCTTACGATAATCAAGGGTTAGCAATTTTTACTAGTGGTGCCTCCAGGAATCGAACCAGGGACACAAGGATTTTCAGTCCTTTGCTCTACCAACTGAGCTAAGGCACCAATTGCATGATTGCGGGTGCAAATATAACTTCAATTTTAATATTCGCAAAAGAAAACTTATAATTTTTTGTTTTGTAAATTAGCGGCCTTTAATACATTATATGAATTTAATAATCGATGTTGGTAATTCTTATATAAAACTAGCTGTTTTTAAAGGGGATACACTTTTAGAGACGGAATCTATAAATCCTTCGTTTTTTTTTAAAACAATAAATAAACTAGATCAAAAGTATTCTAAAATAGATAATGCTATTGTTGCTTCAGTAGGAAGATTAGATATTTTAGATCTTAAAGCATTAAAAAAACGATTTAATTTATTTGTTCTTGATGTAGATAGTAAGTTGCCTTTTAAAAATTTATATGCGACACCAAAAACATTAGGAATAGATCGTGTAGCCCTAGTATGTGCTTCTGTAGACCAGTTCCCAGATAAAAACGTTTTAATTATCGATGCCGGAACATGTATTACATATGATTTTATTGATTACAAAAACAATTACTACGGAGGCGCCATTTCCCCAGGAATAAGTTTACGGTATAAATCATTAAATGCATACACGGCAAACTTGCCTTTACTAGAAATTAAAGTTCCAAATCAACTCATTGGAGATTCTACTGAAAATGCAATTCATTCTGGAGTAATTAATGGAGTTGTGAACGAAATAGACGGGTTAATTAACGCATATGAAGATAAATATAGAGATTTAACAGTAATTTTAACAGGAGGTGATGCTAAATTTTTGTCAAAACAATTAAAAAGTAGCATATTTGCGAACTCAAATTTCCTTCTGGAGGGACTTAATTATATTTTACATTTTAACTTAAACGAATGATTAAAAAACTTGTATTAGTTTTTACCGTGGTGTTTGCAATACAACTTCACGCTCAAGAAGGGGCTACAACAACGTCACCTTATTCTTTTTACGGTATAGGAAGCTTAAAGTTTAAAGGAACTGTAGAGAACAGAAGTATGGGAGGTTTGAGTATATATAAAGATAGTATTCATATAAATTTGAGAAACCCAGCGATGTATGGTGGTAACAATATTGCTGTACCTCCTTTTAATGGCGAGAGTAGAGCGGTTAAGTTTACAGTTGGAGGATCTAATTCGAATACAAAATTAAGTACTGAATCTGGAAGTGATAAAGCAAATTCTACTACTTTCGATTATTTAGCATTACACATTCCTATAGGGAAATTAGGATTTGGATTTGGTTTACTTCCATATACTTCTGTAGGTTATAAATTAGAAAATTCGTTTAGTGATGGGTTAATTAAAGAACGATTTGAAGGGGTAGGAGGTATTAATAAAGCTTTTTTCTCATTAGGTTACCAAATTAATAAAGAGTTTAGCATAGGGGTAGATGGAAATTATAACTTTGGAAATGTAGAAAATAGTGTTATTGTTTTTGATAGGGATGAAGATGGCGATTATCTGCAGTTTCAATCTAAAGAAAATAACCGTTCAGACTTAAGTGGTTTAAATTTCAATATAGGATTACACTACAAAAAGATATTTGCTAATGATGTAGAAATACAAACGGGAATTACTTATTCTCCAGAAAGTGATTTGACTTCAAAAAATAAAAGAACATTTTCAACAATAGTTTTTGATGTCGCTTCAGGTAATGATGTTGCTGTAAGTACTATTGATTTTGATTTACAATCTGTGGGATTAGAACGAACAAATTTAACTCTGCCTTCTAAGTTTTCTTTAGGTTTTGGTTTAGGAGAACAAAATAAGTGGTTTGCAGGACTTGAATATACGTCATTAAATACAAGTGAATTTGATAACCCTTTATACAATCAACCTAGTACATCTTTCGAAGATAACACAGTTATATCTATGGGAGGATTTTATATTCCCGATTACAAATCTTTTTCAAGTTACTGGAAGCGTATCGTTTATAGAGCTGGAACACGGGTTGAAAACACAGGACTAATTATTAATAACCAATCAATAAAAGAGTTTGGCATGTCTTTTGGAGTAGGATTACCAGCTGGAGGAAATTTTTCTAACGCTAACATTGGTTTTGAGTTTGGACAACGCGGAACAATAAGTAGCGGTTTAATAAAAGAGGATTTCATTAATCTCCAGATAAGTTTGTCGCTAAACGATAGATGGTTCAACAAAAGAAAGTACAACTAAGCATTAAATTAACAACTATGAAAACTAAAATCACATTATTACTAGCCCTTATTCTAGGATTAAATATCGGTTTTGCTCAAAATGAAGAGTGTTTAACAAAACTCTCTATAATGAGCGAATATGCAAAAGCAAAAAATTATGAAGCTGCTTATGCGCCATTTATGGAGCTTAGAACTGAATGCCCGAAATATAACAAAGCGATTTATAAGTATGGTGAAGATATTTTAGAAGATAAAATAAAAAAATCTTCTGGTACGGAGCAAACTGCGTTTATTAATGATTTAATGAAAATGTGGGATGAAAGAGGCGTTAATTTTGCTAGCAAAACTCCTAAAGGAGAGTATGATGCTAAAAAAGCACAATTAAAGTATGATAATAAAGCGGCTTTAAGTTTAAATGATGAGCAATTATATGATGCTTTTGATGCTGCTTTTACTGGAGATAGAAAAACGTTTAAAAACCCAAAGAGTTTATATATCTATTTTAAGCTAATGGTGAAATTGCATGACGCAGGTAAAAAAACGGCACAACAATTATTTGATAAGTACGATGATGTAAAAGAAAAGATAGAAGAAGAAGTAGCAGATAACTCGTCTAAATTAAACAAGTTAATCGCTAAAGAAGAATCAGGAACGGCATTAACGACAAAAGAAGGGAAGTATAAAAAATACTACGGACAAGTATTAACAGCATTCGATAAGATTTCTGGAAGTGTTGATACTGAATTAGGAGAAAGAGCAAATTGTTCGAATTTAGTACCATTATATCAAAAAGATTTTGAGGCAAATAAAAATAATGGACAATGGCTTCAAAGAGCAATGAATAAATTATATGCTAAAGGATGTAAAGAAGATCCTATGTTCGTTAAGGTTGTAAAACAGAAAAATTCTATAGAACCTAATGCAGATACATCTTATTATTTATATTTAATCACTGGAGAACAAAAGTATTTTGATCAAACATTATCTTTAGAAACAGATCCAATTAAACAAGCTAAATTATATAATACGATTGCTAAGGAATTTAAGAATAAAGGAAACTACGGAAAAGCAAGAACATTTTATATGAAATCTATGCAAGCAAACCCTGCAAATAAAAAACCATACTTACAGATTGCTAATATGTATTCAAAAAGCGCAAAAAGTTGTGGAGAAGGTAACTTCAATAAAAGAGCAGTGTATTGGTTAGCAGCTCAAACTGCTGAAAAAGGTGGGAGTTCTAAAACAGCAGCGAGATATAGAGCCTTAGCACCAACAAAAGCTGAGATTCATGCTAAAGGAAATCAAGGACAAAAAATAAGTATTGGATGTTGGATTGGTAAAAGTGTAACTGTACCAAGTCTATAATGACATTTAAAAGTTTATACATACAAAGGAGCACAGTCATAACAATTGTTATGACTGTGCTTTTTTCATGTAAAAACAACTTTAAAGCCGTTCAGAAAATTGGCCTTTCGGCAAATGAGCCACAAGGTATTGCTGAAGATATTAATTTAAAACATACAGATTCTGGGCGAGTAACTGCAAATTTAATAAGCCCTAAAATGTACGATTACAATAATCGTAATTTTAAATATTCTGAATTTACCGAAGGTGTAACTTTACATCTTTTTGATGATTTAAATAAAAAAAGCACCATTCTGGCCGATTATGCAATTACCTATAGCGATACAGATCTTATCGATTTAAAAGGTAATGTTGTTATTTATACTGCTGAAAAAGACACTCTTTTTACCAACCAATTGTATTACGATCAAAAAAATCAATGGGTGTTTACAAACGAGTCTTTTAAATTTTTAAATAGTGGAAATGTCACAGAAGGCAAAGGTTTTGATTCAGACAGAAACCTTAATAGATTACAAATTCTTGAAATTGGAGGGAAGTACATCGTTCAAGAGTAAGTCATAAAGACATTACTTCCATATATTTTTCTATATCTTTACTTATCAATTAATTTATTCATAAAATGAAAATTTTCAAGCTATTTCAATACGCTTATCTCGTTTTTGCTGTTTTATTTTTTTATGATGCAATAGCTAACTGGGGAGACTCTAAGGCTTATGCGTCTTTACTATTAGGAGCTGCAGGTGTGTTTATGTTTTTCTTTAGGAAAAAGTTTAATAAAAAATTCGAAAAAAACGATTCAATGAAGTAGTGCCAATTACAACTTAAAATAAATCATATAATTTGTTTCTATATTGCCCATATTTCAACATAAAATAAAAACGTAACTAAAGCTATGCTTGTATTTTCTATTTCATATGAACAGAATATAATTCAAATTAACAATGTCTCATTTTAAATAATAATTGGTACATATGTTTACTCCTCTAGTTATCATAATTGTTTCATTATTGCTTTCTGCATTTTTTTCAGGAATGGAAATCGCTTACATATCATCTAATAAAATGTATATAGAAATAGAAAAAAAACAAGAAGGTTTTCTTTCTAAAATATTGACTAGATTAACAGCAAAACCCTCAAAGTTTATTGCAAGTATGCTTATTGGAAACAATATTGCTTTAGTAATTTACGGGTTTTTTATGGGGGATTTATTGGTAACATGGTTTCAATCATTATTACCCTCGTCTTATTCTTTTGTAAACTATTTGTTAACCGATTTAAGTTTATTAACCCAAACCATTTTATCGACAGGACTAATTTTAATTACTGCAGAGTTTCTTCCAAAGGTCTTTTTTCAGATCTATTCAAATACATTAATAAAATTTTTAGCTTTTCCTGCGTATGTATTTTATTTACTATTCTCGGTAATTTCAGATTTTATATTATGGATTTCAGATTTTATTCTTAAACGTTTTTTTCAAACTGAAGGCGACCAAGTGCAACTGGTGTTTAGTAAAGTAGAACTCGGGAATTATATTAGTGAGCAAATGGAATCTGTAGAAGCAGATGATGAGATAGACAGTGAAATACAAATTTTTCAAAATGCATTAGAATTTGCTGAGGTAAAAGCAAGAGAGGTAATGGTTCCTAGAACAGAGATTATTGCAGTAGAAATAAACGATTCTTTGAAAGAATTAAATACATTATTTATTGAATCTGGTTGTACAAAAATTTTAGTTTATAAAGACACTATAGACGATATTGTGGGGTATGCGCATTCTTTTGAGTTATTTAAAAAACCCAAATCAATAAAAGCGATGTTGCTTCCTGTTGAATTTGCACCAGCAACAATGCTTATAAACGATGTGCTTGATGTACTTATTAAAAAACGTAAAAGTATAGCGGTGGTTTTAGATGAATATGGAGGAACTTCAGGGATTATGACAGTCGAAGATATTGTTGAAGAATTGTTTGGAGAAATCGAAGACGAACATGATACCGTTGTTTTAACTGAAGAGGTAAAAGATGATGATACTTTTTTACTATCGGCTAGATTAGAAGTAGATCATTTAAATGAAACTTATAAAATGAATCTTCCAGAAGGTGAAAACTATGAAACTTTAGGCGGATTAATAGTCGCACATACGGAGGAAATTCCTGAGCAAAATGAAGTTGTTGATATAGAGCAGTTTAGTTTTAAAATCTTAGAGGTTTCTAATACCAAAATTAATTTAGTGGCTCTTAAAATTAGAGATATCGATTAATCTTTTCAAATCGTAAAACAGCTCAATTTAATACATAAAATCCTACAACTGAAGGTGCTCATGCTAAATAAATATAATTAACCAATTTTCTGCTTTTATAATTAAGTAGAAAATGGTATTTTCGCTCACTATATTGAATAAAATCTATAAAATAAGAGATGGCAATTTTAAATAAAATAAGACAAAAAACAGCGATTCTAATCTTTATTATCGCTATGGCATTGTTTGCATTCATATTATCTAGTCTTTTTACAAATAGTGATGCACTATTTTCCAAGTCTCAAAATACTGTAGCAACAATAAACGGTAAAGATATTTCTAGAGAGTCGTTTATGGCTAAAGTAGAAGCTAGGCAAAGACAAAGTAGAGGGCAATCTTCTTCTCAAGTTATGAATGCTGTTTACGAAGCAGAAGTAAGACAAGCTGTAATGGAAGAACAGTTTAATGTTTTAGGTTTAACAGTAGAGCCAGAACAAATGCGTGATTTGTTAAAAACAAGCTTAGCGACTAGTCCACAGTTTCAAAATGAAGCCGGATTATTCGATCAAGGAAAACTAAATGAATATATATTAAGTTTGAAAGACACTTCTAAAGAGGCATACCAGCAATGGGTAGACTATGAAGCAAGTGTTGCAAGTGGTGCATTACAACAAGATTATTTTAATTTAGTTAAAGCAGGTACAACAGCTACAGTCGCTGAAGGAAAACTAGAGCATAAATTAGAAGGTGATAAGGTAAATATCAAATTCGTGCAAGTGCCATACGCAAGTATAGTAGATAGTACAATTGCAGTATCTAAATCTGAAATTAAAGATTACATTAATAAAAACAAAAAGGAATATGAAGTAGAAGCGTCTCGTAGTTTAAACTATGTTAAGTTTGATGAAAAACCTTCTTTACAAGATGAGAATGACCTTAAAGCAGATTTAGTCAAACTAGTTCGTGGTTATACAGAATATAACAATGGAAAAACAGATACTATAATAGGTTTTGCTAATTTAAGTGTAGATAAAGCCGAGGCTTATGTTAATAGTAATTCTGATGTTAAATACCAGGATAACTATATTTATACTTCAACATATAATTCTGTAGCAAAAGATAGTATACTTAAATTAGGTTTAGGAGATGTTTATGGTCCATATAAAGATGGTGGTACTTATAAAATAACTAAAGTCGTTGCAATGTCTAAATTACCAGACTCGGTGAAATCAAGACACATTTTAATTCCTTTTGTTGGCTCTTCAAGCGCTACTCCAGAAGTAACGCAAACTGAAACTCAAGCAAGAGCTACTGCTGATAGCCTACTTAATATACTTAAGCGAAATAAGTCTAAATTCCCAGAATTTGTAAAAACCTTTTCTTCAGATAAAAGTAGTGTAGAGAAAGAAGGACGTTATGATTGGTATCCATATAACATGATGACACCAGCATTTAGAGATTTTACTTTTGAAGGTAAGAAAGGAGACGTTGGAGTTGTGAAAACGCCATTCGGTTTCCATATTATAGAAATTGAAGGTCAAAAGAACATGCAGGACGTAATTAAGTTAGCGACAATCTCTCAGAAAGTAGAGGCAAGCGATGCTACTACAGATAAAGTATTTAGAGATGCATCTAATTTTCAAATTGCTACAGAAAGTAAAGATTTTACCGCAGTTGCTAAAGAAGGTAATTACGCATTAAGACCAGTTAATAATATTAAAGTATTAGGAGAAAATATTCCTGGTTTAGGAGAACAAAGAGCAATAGTACGTTGGGCATTCGAAAACAATAGTAAAGTAGGTGATGTAAAGCGTTTTAATGTGCCAGGTGGTTATGCTATCGTACAAATTACTGGAATTAACGAAGCAGGATTAATGAATATAGAAGATGCTTCTGTAACCGTATTACCAGAAATAAGAAAACAAAAGAAAGCAAAACTAATAAGAGAGGGTGTTAGTGCATCTACTTTAAATGATTTTGCATCTGCAAAAGGACAAACAGTACGTTCAGCCTCTGCAATTAATATGAAAAATCCAACAATAGCTGGTGCTGGTTTAGAACCACTAGTAGTTGGTACTGCTTTTGGATTGGAAGTTGGAAAAACATCTGGTTTAATTACAGGAGAAAAAGGCGTGTTTATGGTAGAAGTTACTGGTAAAACTCCAGCAGTAGAATTAGATAACTATCAATCGTCTGCAAACCAAGTAAGCCAAACAAAATTAAATGCTGTAAATACACGTTTATTTGAGGCATTAAAAGAAGCAGCTCAAATAGAAGATAATAGAGCAAATACAGTTCAATAAGAACAAAGACTAGCATAGAATAAAAAAAGCTTCGTTTTAAACGAGGCTTTTTTGTGCGAATTATTGAATAAACATTCATACATAATCCTTTTCCTAAAACCTGAGTTTGGTTACTAAAAGGTCTGAGTTAAATTAAGCGTACGTCATTCTGAACTTGTTTATTCATTAGTCTCAATTTTAAATTATGGTATTCATAAATCTGCGATTGCAGAATCACATCACATAATTTGCAAAGAAATGTTTTATTAATGTTACCCTGAAACAAGTTCAGGATAACAAGGTTTTTATATCCAATTATAAAAATAAAATAATAATAATCTAACTCAGGTTTAAAAGGAAGATAGCGACTCAGAAGGCTCCCTTTGAATGAGGATTTAGTGAGGTATTTATTTTGTAGAATTAAATAAAATAATTGCTATAAAACCATATCCTCAAAAGGCAAAATAGTTTCAAATCCTTTTTGGATAAAGTAAGATTGAACGTAAGATTCGTTACCCGTTACTAAAATAAAATCACCACCCCAACCACCAAGACTTTTGATGGTGTTTTTGTAATCACTAAATAATCTTTCTTTTATTGGTGTTTGATTTGTGATCTCTCCAATTAATGATTCGTGTTTGTTTAATAAACTTTCGAAATCATTAAGATTAGTTGTTTTAATTAAATTTTCTGTGATTTGGTTTATTTCTTTTAAATAAGAATCAATACTGTTTTTATTGTCTTGATACCTTTTAATTGAGTCTCTGCTGTTTTGTTTTTGATTTAAATGCACGAAGAATAATTGAGATTTAAATGCAGGATTAAAATTAATAGCATCAATAGTGTGATTTTTATCACTCAAAGTATAAATAATAGGCGTGTTTTTTTGCGCGCATGCAATATCATAACCACTACCTCCAAAAGTTGCTTTAGAGAGTTTAAAAGCATCTATATTTGCCCAATTAGCGATATTATTTAATAAGGTGGAAGAAGAGCCTAATCCCCAATTTTGCGGAAAGTCTAATTTAGAAGTTATTAATAGGCCTTTGTTCTCTTTGAGTTGATCTGTTAAAAAAACTGGGTTTAAGATTATAGCTGCATTTAAAATTTGTAGTAAACGTTTTGAAATGTTATCTGTTATATTATTGTTTTTTAAAGTATTAGTTGAAATCTCATTAAATAAAAATGAATTTTCAAACCATATTTTGCCTTTCTCATCGATACTTCGCCATTTCAAGAAAGGTTCATCAATAGTTTCAATGTTTAATGATTGTCCATATTTTGTTGGAACAGCTAAAGCTTTGGCGCCATCTAAAACAATGTATTCACCAGTGAGTAATAATTTTCCGTTACTGTAAAAGGTTTTCAATATTTTCAAATTAACAATTAACAATTAACATTTGTTTAATTCGGCAGAAAAGAAAATGTTATCCAACAATCCAACAATCCAACAATCCAACAATCCAACAATCCAACAATCCAACAATCCAAGATCTAACGTCTAACTTCTTCAAGTTTTTCAACAACAGCACTATGAGTGACTACATTCGTTTTAAAATGAGTAATTATTTGTTTCTTTTCAGTTGCTGAGGCATTAAATTGATTTAAGATATTCATTAAATGCATTTTCATATGACCTTCTTGTATTCCTGTAGTTGTTAATGATTTTAAAGCAGCAAAATTTTGAGCCAAACCAGCAACAGCAACAATTTGCATCAATTCTTTTGAGTTTGGTTTCCCTAATAGATCTGATGCTAAATTAACAAGAGGATGCAGTTTCGTTAAGCCACCAACAGTTCCTAAAGCTAATGGTATTTCAATCCAAAATTTAAAGATTCCATCTTCTACTGTAGCATGAGTTAAACTACTATAAGTTCCGTTTCTTGATGCGTAAGCATGTATTCCTGCTTCTACAGCTCTAAAGTCATTTCCTGTTGCTAAAACAACCGCATCAATACCATTCATAATACCTTTATTGTGAGTTACTGCACGATAGGGTTCAACTTCGGCAATGGCAACCGCTTGAATAAATTTTTCAGCAAATTCTTTTGCGTTTATATTAGAATCTGTTAATTCTTCTACTTCACAACTTACTTCAGCTCTAACCAAACAATCTGGAACATAGTTAGAGAGTATGCTCATTACAATTTCGATAGGGCTATCTAATTGTTTTTCAGCTTCAGCTTTAAATGTCTTAGCAAATTGCTCTAAACACGAATTAATAAAATTCGCACCCATAGCATCTAAAGTTTCAAAAGTAGCATGTAATTGGTAGTAACCATCTATAGAACTTGTCTTATCTCTTAATTCAATACCAATAATACCACCACCACGTTTTTCCATGTTTTTAGTAACGGGTTTAGCATCTGCGATAAGTTGTGGTTTTATGACATCGAAGAAGTTACTTAATGTTTTAAAATCACCATGATACATAAAATGTACTTGCCCAATTTTAGTCGTAGAAAGAACTTCAGTTTTAAATCCACCGCGATCTAACCAAAATTTTGCGGCTTTACTCGCAGCAGCAACAACAGAGCTTTCTTCAATTGCCATTGGTATAGCGTAGAGGGTATTGTTAATTAAAAAATTTGGAGCAACACCAAGTGGTAAATAGTAATTTGTAATAGTGTTTTCTATAAACTCATCATGTAATTGTTGTAATTTATCATCACTATTCCAATATTGAGTTATTATTTTCTTGGAAGACTCCGAGTTAAAAAGATAGTTCTGCATTAACCAATCTATTTTTTCTGATTTATGCAGTTTAGAAAATCCAGAAATTGCCTTGCTCATTTACCATTAATTTTGAAGGGCAAAGATAGTGTACTAAACACAAACATAATAGTTTATTGCATTAGCTTTAAAAAAAGCTTTTAGTTTTTATCTATTTGCCTTTGTGAAAACTTTATTTTTAAATAATTAACTAACATTGAAAATTAATAGACCTGTATGCGTTAATAACCTATCATATAACTAACTAAGCCACATTATTATAATTAGCAAGTAATATTTCTGTTTTTTCTTTTAATTTTTCAAGTTGTATTAATCTATTCCTTAAATATTCTTCTTTGTTTTTGGTAATATATTCAGGGTTAAAA
>CALGLR010000097.1 GCA_937959395.1 uncultured Flavobacteriaceae bacterium
GTTTTTTAAAGTTTGATTTAACTGTTCCTGTTTTTAATACAATAAAAATAAGTAATTAAGTCTGTTATCAATATAGATAATATGGGCTTGACCATTGATGGACTCAGTTCGATATAAAGATGTTGATGATCAAAAACCGTCAGTTCGAGTGATTTTTTTGCAACAAAGTGGAAAAAAATAGTATCGAGAACAGGTTTTTGGCAAGAAAATCAATGTTCTCGATACACTTCTCCTAAAGTCGAAGCACTCGAACTGACGTGATTTTCTTAAGTCGAACTCACGTTTATACCAAATAAACATCAAAAGGTATTATTTAATTTTTGGCGGGTAAGTTTTAAATACCTTTTCTACTATAGCAAGTAAATTAGCTTCTCGTTTCTCAGGTTTAGAATTAGGATTATACGTACTTTCACTTTTAGCTTGCCAAAACAAACCGTTTTTGCTTTCATCTACAAAATCAATAGTGATTTCCCTTGTAATTTTAGAATTCCCAACAGGAATACCTATTGAAAGACCGCCACCAACATTTCCGCCGCCGCCTAATCCTACACCTACTGTATTCCTAGATTGTTCAGTATATTCCATACTCTTTAAATCAATTAAAAAATCTGGATTTTGAGATTGGGTTAAACCTAATGTATTTAATTTATTATTTATTGCTAAAATAAAGCGTTTAGTGTCTAATTCACTCAGACCGGTCTCCATATCATCATAAAAACCATACGTTTTATATGCTACGAAATTGGTTCCTTTTTCATAATCATAATTTACATAAACTGGAGCACATGATATGATACACAAACAAATCAAAAATAGTTTTAATAATTTCATTTTAATTAGATTTATTGTTCTATTAATCGAATCAAAGATCATTCCTTAATGACATATAAAAACATAATTTAATTAAAATATAAAATTACGAATTCAGCATTTTCCACAATACATCTTTCAATTCAGTAATACCTTGTTGTGCTACCGAAGAAATAAATACGTAAGGAATAGGTAATTCATTATCTAATTCGGTTTTAAGTTCCTCTTTTAATTCGTCATCTAATAAATCACATTTAGAAATAGCAACAATGCGATCTTTATCTAACATTTCTGGATTATAACGCCTTAACTCATCTAATAAAACATCGTATTGTTTCTTAATATCTGGAGCGTCTGCCGGTATTAAAAATAAGAGTAATGAATTACGTTCTATATGACGTAAAAAGTAATGTCCTAGTCCTTTACCTTCAGCTGCACCTTCAATAATACCCGGAATATCAGCCATTATAAACGTTTGATAATCGCGATATTCTACAATTCCTAAGTTAGGTTTTAAAGTGGTGAACTCGTAATCGGCAATTTTTGGTTTAGCAGCAGTGGTTACAGATAATAAAGTCGATTTTCCCGCATTAGGAAAACCTACTAATCCTACATCTGCTAATACTTTAAGCTCTAAAGTAATGTCACTTTCAGTAAGCGGCATTCCGGGTTGTGCGTAGCGTGGCGTTTGATTTGTAGAACTTTTAAAATGCCAATTTCCACGACCTCCTTTACCGCCTTCTGCTATAATTCTTTCTTCACCATGATCGGTTATCTCGAAAAGAATATCATTTGTTTCTGTGTCTCTTACTACTGTTCCTAAAGGCACATCAATATAAACATCTTCTCCATCGGCACCAGAACTTCTACTTTTACTTCCATTACCTCCATGACCTGCTCTTGCATGCCTTTTAAACTTTAAATGTAATAGTGTCCAAAGGTTAGAATTTCCTTTAAGAATAACATGGCCACCTCGACCACCATCTCCACCATCTGGACCACCTTTAGTAATGTATTTTTCTCTGTGTAAGTGTACAGATCCTTTTCCTCCGTTTCCAGAACACACATGCATTTTCACGTAGTCTACGAAATTCCCTTCAGTCATTTTTCGAGTTTAAAGTTATGAGTTTAAAGTTTAAAGTTTTCTTACTCAAACGAAGTACCCAATTCTAATAATTATTAAGGTTTTCTTTTAAAAACCCATGATTTAAATATTTTATAATTTATCTATAACAACGCTTAGTCGTTTTGTAATATCTTCGATACTTCCAATACCATCAACGCCAAAGTATTTATTTTGGGCATTATAGTACTCTTTTAATATGGCGGTTTTAGAATAATATTCTTTAATTCTATTTCTAATAATAGATTCGTCTGCATCATCTGGTCTTCCGCTTGTCTTTCCTCTTTCAATTAAACGAGTCACTAAAACTTCATCTTCAACTTCTAAAGCAATCATTGCATTAATTTGTGAATCTTTAGTATTCATTAATTTATCCAAAGCATCTGCCTGTGCGTTAGTACGAGGAAATCCATCAAAAATAAAACCTTCAGCATCAGCATTTTTTTCTACTTCAGCTTCAAGCATATCAATAGTAACCTGATCTGGAACTAATTCGCCTTTATCCATATATGATTTTGCCAAATTACCTAAAGCAGTTTCATTTTTTATATTATATCTAAATACATCACCTGTAGAAATGTGAACAAGATTATATTTTTCTTTTAAAAAGTTAGCCTGTGTTCCTTTTCCCGCTCCTGGAGGTCCAAATAGCACTATATTAGTCATGTATTGTGTTGTTTTAATTTGATATACTTCTGGTAAATCTCGACCTAATCCATTATAATCTAAACCATATCCAATTATAAATTTATCTGCAATTTCCATGCCTACATAATGTAATTTATAATCTTTCTTGTAAGCTTCTGGTTTATGAAATAATGTTGCAATTTTTAAATCTTTTACTTTTTCATTTTTAAAAATGCGATGTATTTCACTTAGAGTATTACCTGTATCAATAATATCTTCAAGAATAACGACTGTACGTCCAGTTAAATCTTGAGTTAACCCTATTAAACGCTGTATATCTTCTGTCGATTTCACACCTTCGTAAGACGCTAACTTTATAAAAGTAACTTCGCAAGGCTTAGGATATTTCTTAACAAAATCGCTTACCAGCATAAATGAACCATTTAAAATACCTACAAAAACAGGCACTTCATCTTTTAGATCTGCAACTAGGTTAGCGACCATTTTATCTAATGCATCATTTATTTTTTCAGCAGAAATAAATGGCTTAAAGTATTTATCATGAATTTGGATCACAGCGATTAAAATTTTAAAGTGTCAAAGATAATCATTTTGAAGATCCTATAGGTCATTCTATTTTAGATAGTTTGTCTTTTAATTTTTTTGATTGAATTACATTCGTATTTTTGCGCAATACTGGAGCAAAAATTGCATAATGAACTACTTTTCATCAAATTTTAAATTGGGCATTTTAGGTGGCGGACAGCTAGGAAAAATGTTATTATACAACACTAGAAAGTTTGACATTCAAACGGTTGTTTTAGACCCAAGTAATGAAGCGCCTTCGAAATTCGCTTGTAATGAATTTGTACAAGGCGATTTAATGGATTTTGATACCGTTTTTAATTTTGGAAAACATCTCGATGTATTAACAATAGAAATTGAGAATGTTAATGTGGATGCTCTAGAAGCTCTAGAAAAGGAAGGTGTAAAAGTATACCCGCAATCTAAAACACTTCGAAAGATTCAAAATAAAGCCACTCAAAAATTATTTTACATTAATAATGATCTACCAACGGCTCCTTTTTCTCGATTTGCATATGCATCAGAAATGAAAGTTGCCATTGAACATGGTAGTTTAACCTTTCCTTTTGTATGGAAAAGTGCTCAATTTGGTTATGATGGCAATGGGGTTAAAATTGTTAGAACTGAAAGTGATTTAAATAATCTACCAGAAGGAGAATGTATTGCAGAAGAACTTATACCTTTTAAAAACGAACTAGCAGTTATTGTTGCTAGGAGTGCTTCTGGTGAAATTAAAACTTATCCAGTAGTTGAAATGGAATTTCATCCTGAAGCCAACCAAGTAGAATATGTTATTTGTCCAGCAAGAATCCCAGTAGAAATCGCAAAAAAAGCAGAGTTAATTGCACTAAAAACAGCCAAGGCTTTTAATCATGTTGGTTTACTAGCAGTAGAGCTCTTTCAAACAGAAAACGACGATATTATTATAAACGAGGTTGCTCCGAGACCGCATAATTCAGGGCATCAAACTATTGAATCCAGTTACACTTCACAGTTTGAGCAACATATTAGGGCTATTTTAAATTTACCTCTTGGCGACACTAACAATAAAGCCAATGGTGTTATGGTAAATTTAGTTGGTGCTGAAGGTTATAAAGGAAACGTAATTTACAAAAACATAGAAGAAATACTTAAAATGCCAGGGGTTACTCCTCATATTTATGGTAAAAAACAAACACGCCCTTTTAGAAAAATGGGACATGTAACTATTATAAATAAAGATTTAGCTGAAGCTCGAAAAATTGCTGAAGCTGTTAAAAACACAATTAAAGTTATTAGCAATTAGCAATTAGCAATTAGCAATTAGCAATTAGCAATTAGCAATTAGCAATTAGCAATTAGCAATTAGCAATTAGCAATTAGCAATTAGCAATTAGCAAAATTTAAAAATGCAACTATCCAAAATACGATATGTAGGTTGGAATTTAAAATTTATATATGAAAGTAGGCGTAATAATGGGAAGTATTAGTGATCTTCCAATCATGCAACAAGCAATTGATGTTTTAAAAAGTTTTGATATAGAAGTCGAAGTCGATATTGTATCCGCACATCGAACACCGGAAAAATTATTTGATTATGGCTCTAATGCTCATAAAAGAGATTTTAAAGTAATTATTGCTGGAGCTGGAGGTGCTGCACATTTACCAGGAATGGTTGCCTCTCTATCTCCGCTTCCAGTTATTGGAGTTCCTGTAAAAAGTAGAAACTCTATTGATGGATGGGATTCTGTTCTTTCAATATTACAAATGCCGGGAGGGGTTCCAGTAGCAACAGTAGCTTTAGATGGTGCTTTAAATGCTGGTATTTTAGCTGCACAAATTATTGGAGCACAAAATAGCACTGTATTAAATAAAATAATTGATTACAAAGAAAATTTAAAGATAAAAGTTGAGAAAGCTTCTAAAGAACTAAAATAGTGAATTTTACAAATATAAAAAGCCCCGAAAAACGAGGCTTTTTAATCGCTATTAATCTTTCTATATATATGAGTTGACTCACACATCAAAAAAACTTGTCCCTAAATTCTTAAATTAGTATCAAATCAAAGAATTTGAAATTAGATTTTTAAAAAAATAGATGAAATGACTAAAAAATACGATTAAGTGTGAGTCGTGTTAGTTAATTCAAAATAAAAAAAGCCTCAAAAATAAATTTTAAGGCTTTTTATCGCTATTAATCAATAATTTCTTAGGTGTGAGTAACCAGCTCACGAGAAAAAATCTTGAAGTAAATAAATAAAATAAATAATACACCCACAATAATTTTCTATTATTTAACATTTAAATGATGACAAAACAATGAATATCTTAATAAATCCATTTCAAACTAAATACAATACGGCACCTTTCTCAAAAATAGAGAATCAATATTTCTTAGAGGCCTTTAAAGAACTCATCACAAATACTAAAGCAGAAATAGATACTATTATAAATAATCCCGAAGAACCTAATTATAGTAACACCATTGAAGCTTTAGAATATTCAGGAAAACAATTAGATAGAGTTAGTAGTATTTTTTTTAATTTAAACTCGGCTGAGACCAGTGAAGAAATTCAAAAAATAGCTCAGGAAATTTCACCTTTACTTTCAGAATTTAGTAATGATATTACTTTAAATGAAGATCTCTTCAAAAGAGTAAAAACAGTATACAATAAAAAAAGCACGTTAAAACTTAATACAGAACAAGAAACGCTTCTAAATAAAAAATATAAAGGGTTCTCAAGAAACGGTGCTAATTTACCAGAAGATAAAAAACAGAGACTTAGAGAAATTGATAAAAACTTAGCGCAATTAAAATTAAAATTTGGAGAAAATGTTTTAGCAGAAACCAATAGTTATGAAATGCATCTAACTAATGAATCTGATGTTAACGGCTTACCTGAAGGAACAAAAGAAGCTGCAAAACAATTGGCGCAAAGCAAAGACAAAAAAGGCTATATTTTCACCTTAGATTATCCTAGTTATATTCCTTTTATGAAATATGCTACGAATCGTGAATTAAGAAAAAAACTTTCATTAGCTTTTGCTAGTAAAGGATTCCAAAATAACGATTTCAATAATCAATCAAACATATTGCAAATTACAAATCTACGTCATGAACGTGCAAATTTATTAGGATACAAAACGCATTCTCATTTTGTATTAGAGGAGCGTATGGCAGAGACTCCTGAAAATGTAATTAGTTTTTTAAATGAATTATTAGATAAAGCCAAACCTGCTGCTCAAAGTGAATTTAAAAACCTTCAAGAATTTGCAAAAGAGTTGGACGGCATAGATGGATTAGAAAAATGGGATTCTGCATATTATTCAGAAAAGCTTAAACAAAAACTTTATAGTTTAGACGATGAAAAATTGAAGCCTTATTTTAAATTAGAATATGTTATTGATGGTGCTTTCACTGTTGCAAAAAAACTATTTGGCTTAGACTTTAAAGAGATAAATACAATAGATAAATATCATGAAGATGTATTAACTTATGAAGTAACAGATAGTGAAGGTGAATTAGTTTCAATATTCTATGCCGATTTCTTTCCAAGAGCTGGAAAACGTGGTGGTGCTTGGATGACGTCTTATAAATCTCAATCTATAGAGAATAATACAAATGAAAGACCTCATGTTTCTATAGTATGTAATTTCACAAAACCAACAAAAAGCAAACCTAGTTTACTAACTTTTAACGAGGTTACTACTTTATTTCATGAATTTGGACATGCACTACACGGCATGTTAGCAAATACAACCTACCCTAGCCTATCTGGAACAAGTGTGTATTGGGATTTTGTAGAACTACCAAGTCAAATACTTGAAAACTGGTGCTACGAGAAAGAAACTCTAGAGTTGTTTGCAAAGCATTACGAGACCGGAGAAACAATTCCTATGGATTTAGTTTCTAAAATAAAAGAATCGGCTACGTTTCATGAAGGGATGCAAACCTTAAGGCAAATAAGTTTAGGCTTACTAGACATGAGTTGGCATGGACAAGATCCAACAGCAATAAAAAGTGTAAAAGAGCAGGAATTAAAGGCTTTTGAAAAAACCAGCTTATACCCAGATGTTTCTACTAATTGTATGAGTACTTCGTTTAGTCATATTTTTCAAGGTGGCTACTCTTCTGGATATTATAGCTACAAATGGGCCGAAGTTTTAGATGCAGATGCTTTTGCTTACTTTAAAGAACATGGTATTTTCAATAAAAAAATTGCCAATAAATTTAAAGATTTTATACTCTCTCAAGGTGGTACAGAAAACCCTATGACTTTATACAAACGTTTTAGAGGTCAAGAACCTAAACCTGAAGCATTATTAAAACGTGCTGGGCTAATTAAATGAAACTAGTAATAAAAATAATTGCTCATTTAATTTTTATCATATTTTTAACCATAACAACTCAAATTAGTGGTGTGTTATGGTTAATTTCTTTAATAACGAAGTATTTATTTAAATATAATAAACGTTACACCTTCCCTACTCTATATTTATTATTTAACTTATTAATAGTTCCTACTACATCTAATTTTTTTGGTCGAGTAAAACTACCAATGTTTGATTCTCAAATTAAACCAAGGAATATTATCTATCCTCTTCTATTTAGAAACTATGTAACTCAAGAATTGTATGATGTACTAACTAATTCTTCTGAACAGTTAAAAAAAGAAAACATACAAATTACATACTTAGATGCTAACTTTCCATTTTATGATGGGTTTCCATTGTTGCCGCACAGAAGTCATAATGATGGAAAAAAAATTGACATTTCATTTATGTATACCTCTAAATCAATTTCTACAAATAAAAAACCATCTTTATCAGGTTATGGCGCTTTTGTTAAAGAAAACAATACCACAGCAAACTCTTGTTTAGAAAAAGGATATTGGCAATATGGCTTTACTAAGTATTTAACTTTAGGTAAAAATGAAGAATTAAAATTTGATAGTAAGAAAACGCGAATTTTAATTAAATCGTTCCTTAATCAACATCAAACACATAAAATATTTATTGAACCTTATCTAAAGCAAAAATTAAATCTGACTAATTATGATAAAATTAGATTTCATGGTTGTAAAGCAGTAAGACATGATGATCATATTCATTTACAAATAAAATAAACTTTCAATAATTTTTGAAAGTTCGAAAATTATTATATATTTGTAATATGGAATACAAAGAAGCAAAAGATAAATTTATTAGTACATGGGGAAGTTTAGGTTCGCTTTGGGGCATAAATAAAGCGATGGCCCAGATACAAGCTTTGCTTTTTATTTCTACAAAACCTCTTTCTATGGAAGACATTATGGAAGATCTTAAAATTTCTAGAGGTAATACAAGTATGAATTTAAGACAGTTGATGGATTGGGGTATTGTAACTAAAGAACTTGTCCCTGGTAAGCGAAAAGAGTTTTTTTCAACAGAAAAAGATGTTCAAGAATTGGCCAGAACAATAGCAAAAGAAAGAAGCAGAAGAGAAATCCAACCTGTTATTAAAGTCCTTAAAGAAGTCTCTTCTATAAAAGATGATACTACTGCGAAAACTAAAGAACTTATTAAACAAACAAAGGCTCTACATGAGTTAGCAGAAACGGCAGATTCTATGATGAATAAATTAGTAAATCAAGAACAAACTTGGATAACCAAGTCGATACTAAAATTTATAAAGTAAAAAATTTAACAATAACTTTCAATATTTTCTGAAAGTTTAAAACAACTAATCATGAATAACAAAAAAAGTAGAATAACCTTATATTTAATAGTAATCGTATTAGCAATTGCAAACTTTACATTTAAATTTTTAAATGATATCACTGCCGTCCGAAAGTTTTACCGATCGATCTAAATTAGCTTTTGAACTACTATAAACAGGCGTTATATCTGTTTTTTCACAGAAAATAAGTCCTCTTCAAAGTTTATTTTGATTTGTGGTTTTCCTCTGATTTTTTTA
>CALGLR010000098.1 GCA_937959395.1 uncultured Flavobacteriaceae bacterium
CTGCAACATCTCCAACATTATCACCAACATTATCTGCGATAGTAGCTGGGTTACGTGGATCATCTTCTGGAATTCCTGCTTCTACCTTTCCTACTAAATCCGCTCCAACATCTGCCGCTTTTGTATAAATACCTCCACCAACACGAGCAAATAAAGCAATTGATTCTGCTCCTAAAGAAAATCCTGCTAGTGCTTCTAAAACAACAGTCATATTATTATAAAAAGAACCTTGTCCTCCCATAAATTGATTTGTAAAGAAAATAAAGAATAAACTTAAACCTAGAACTGCTAAACCTGCAACTCCTAGCCCCATTACTGTACCTCCTCCAAAAGAGACTTTTAATGCTTGTGGTAAACTTGTTTTTGCTGCCTCTGCAGTTCTAGCATTCGCATCAGTTGCTATTCGCATTCCAATATTACCCGCTAAAGCAGAAAAAACAGCTCCTATTATAAATGCCGGAACAATCATCCAACTTGTAGTTTCTATTAAAGTTGAAATTATAAAAAGCGCTACAGAAGCAATTACTACAAAAATTAGTAAGAGTCTGTATTCTGCAGCTAAAAAGGCTAAAGCTCCTTCTTTTATACTTTTAGATATGGATTGCATTTTTTCATCTCCAGGGTCTTGTTTTTTCACCCAAGACATCTTTATCATCATAAAAATTAATCCCAATACTGCCAAAATTATTGGCACATATACTATGTTTGATTCCATATTTAGTTATTTGATTAGTTAATTTGTGTTTATAAATATAACAAAATCAACAACTAAACAAAAAAAAGCCATTCAGTTTATTCTGAATGGCTTCTTGTTTTTAAGAGAATTCTTCTCTATTATATTTTAAAATCTCCTTTTTCTTTATGCTCACTATTTTCATAACGTGAAATACATTTATCTAAGATTTCATAAGCCTCATCTGCATTTCCCCAGTCGCCAATATCTACTTTTTTCTTTTCTAAATCTTTATACACCTTAAAAAAATGTGTTATCTCTTTTTGAAGGTGTGGATTTAAATCTGATAAATCAGTATACTTATTCCAAATAGGATCTGACACAGGTACACAAACTATTTTTTCATCTGGTCCTTTTTCGTCTGCCATATGAAAAACCCCTATGGGTTTAACTTCCATTACACACATTGGAAAAGTTGGCTCTGCTCCTAACACTAAAACATCTAATGGATCACCATCTAAAGCTAATGTTTCTGGAATAAAACCGTAATCACCAGGATACATCATTGAAGAAAATAACATTCTATCAAAACGGATTTTTCCTAAATCAAAATCGTATTCGTATTTATTTCTACTTCCTTTTGGTATCTCTATTAAAACGTCGAATGTTGCTTTTCCTTTTGGGCTCATTACTTATTCTTTTTATTTCCGTTGCTATTTAAACGGCATTAATTCAAAACTTCATCTAAAAACATTACTGTTTTTTGGCCTGCAAAGGTAGGGAATCATTTAAGGTTTTACAAAGAAATTAGAACGATAATAGAACAGCCATCTATACAAGTTTTAAACTTTCATTTTTTATGAGTTAGTTATTCAATTCCAAAATACTTCAATTAAATCAAGATTCTTCTCTAACTACTACAATCTTCACAATTTAAAAATTTAAAAAAATTCAATTTAAAAAAAGCCATTAAATACTAGCAATCAGAAAATTACACTTCTTTTCAACCGTTAAAATACACCTTTTAAAGACTGTTCTATTATTTGAACGTAAAAATGAACTATACGTAGGTTTTTTTTTATCTATTAAAAAAACTAATATATCTTTCGCACAAACCCTCAAATACTACAATACTATGAAATACTTATTTTTGACACTTTTATTGTGCGCTTCTACTTTTGTTTTTTCTCAAACAACCGTTTGTGAAGGCTCACCATGTACGGCTAACGATTTTACCATTAACAACATTTTTTTAGGTGATGTAAATGGTGTTCCTCTTCAAAATGGATTTTGTAATCCAGGAGAAATTGTTGAAGCACATCTTTGGTTCGATTTTACAGCGAATAGTGCAGCTCCAAGGTACTCCCTCTATTTGCATTTTAATTTGTTTTATGATGGTGTTTTTATAGAAACCATAGACGATTGTTACTATAATCTACAACCCATACCTATTAATATCCCCTTGGATTCTGGCATTATTAACTGGGAATGCGGTACAGAAGTTTCTATAACTGGCCTATATATGTCTTGGCAATCTAATGATACCTCAGAGTGTGATTGCTCTAGATCTAAATGTATTTCAGAAGATATCCTTGTAGTACAAACACCTTTAATTGCAAACTTTGAATATGTTACAGATTGTAGAACTCCTTTTTCAGCAATATTTACTTCTACTACAACTGGTGGTGTAGCACCATTTACTTATTTATGGAATTTTGGAGATGGAAATACGTCTACTCTAGAAAACCCAACGCATATCTATCCTAATCAAGGTCCATTTACAGTAACACTTACGGTTACCGATAGCAATGGAACCGATTTTATAAGCTCTGAAGTGATTACTTTTGATACTGGTGATGATATTCCTTTAATAATAACTCCACCAGCAAATTTGAGCCTTAATGGTTGTGACACCTCAGCAATTACACCTTACAATTATAGTGAAACGCCTGTAACCATAACTGAAGATGATTTTATAATTATGGGAGGCAGTATAGAGCATTATGCTGATATTATTACATTAACTTATGTAGACTCTTCCTCAGGAACCTGTCCTATTCAAATTATAAGAACTTTTAATGTTGAAGACGACTGTGGTACTTATGCTACAGCTACTCAAATTATTGAGATTATAGATAGTACACCTCCAACAGCAGTTAGACCTGATAATATTACAGTAGAATGTTATGATGATATTCCTAACCCAGATATATCTCTATTAAATGCTCAAGATAATTGCGCTATAAAAAGTATTGTCTCTAATGACGTTTCTAACAATCAAACTTGTCCAGAAACAATTACTAGAACTTATGTGATTTTAGACGAGTGTGATAACTCTACAACAGTAAGTCATACTATTATTATAAACGATACTATTCCGCCTGTGTTGCTATCTCCTTTAGAACCCAATATATTTATTGGCTGCGGAATAATACCTGAAGCTCCTGCTTTAGAATTCGCAGATAACTGTTCTGCAAACCTTATTATAGATTATACTGAAGAGATTACCCCTATAAACGCTAGTCCTTATTCCATTGTTAGAACATGGACCGTATCAGATGGCTGTAATACTGAAGTCTTTACCCAAGAAGTTTTTGTTTCTGAAGAAAATGCTAATGATTTTAAATCTACAAATTTATGTATCGATGATGCCTCTATAGATTTAAACACACTCGTTACTAATACTAATATTCTAACTGGTAATTGGATAACTGATAATCCCGATATATTAGATGGAAGCATATTTAATCCAGCAAATGTAGAAATAGGCAGCTATATATTCACCTATACGTATACAAACGACGACAGTTGTATTTTTAGAACAATTGTTAATGTAGGAATGAATGAAGATTGCGTAGAATGCGTAAAAACTTCGACTGATGATATTAAAATTTCAAAATTAGTTACACCAAATAATGATGGATTAAATGACTTCTTAGAAGTTAAATACGATATTAAAAACCCAAATGCGCGTTTATGTTCATTTTCAATAAGTTTGGACATCTATAACCGCTGGGGAACCAAGGTGTATTCTAACACAAATTATGATAATACTTGGCAAGGAGAATCTCCAGAAAGAGCTATAGGACCTTCAAACAAATTGCCTACAGGTACTTATTATTATATTGTTAGGTTTAATGACACCGCAGAAAAAACAAATCCTATTCAAGGATACATTTTATTAGGAAGCAATTAAAAAAATGAAGATGATAAAACAATTACTTATTTTAAGCATTGTATTAGCTGCCCCGTTTGTTGCTCAATCTCAACAACGCCCTCAGTTTACGCAATACATGTACAATTCTATAGCTTTTAATCCTGCTTATGCTGGATCTAGACAATCTATGGTTATTAATTTATTACACAGAAGCCAATGGGTGGGCATCGATGGTGCGCCAACTACGCAAACACTTTCGGCTCATACATTAATTCCTAAATTGAAAAATGTAGGAGTAGGTTTATCTGTTGTTAGAGACGAATTAGGCTTTGAAAGTACTACAGAAGCTTTTGCTAATTTCTCTTATACGATTGATTTAGACGATGATCAAAAATACAGATTAGCATTTGGTGTTCGAGGAGGAGCAACTAAATATGATTTAGATAATGAGTTGTTGAATGATCCAGATGCAGGTCAAGACGATTTTCTTAATACAGTTAATTTTAGCTGGTTACCAAATGCTGGTGTTGGATTATATTTTAGAGGAGAATCTTTTTATTTAGGAGCATCTTTACCTAAAATTTTCACTTTTGAAGATAATAACACAGGATTTACTTCTTTTGATAGATCAAGTGTATTTATAAATGGAGGAGCTTTATTAGATATTAGAAATAGTAATGTAAAGTTTAAACCTTCATTTCTAATAAAATATACAGATGGGGCTCCGCTTTCAGCAGATGTTTCTGCATTATTTTATCTTAACGAAAAATTATGGGTAGGTGGTGCTTATCGATTAGGAGATTCTTTTGCTGCAATAGTAGATTTTAAAATAACAGAAAAATTTACAGCAGGATATGCTTACGATTTTATTACTTCTGGTTTAAGTAATTTTACTTCTGGATCTCATGAAATATTACTGTCATACAAGTTTGATTTCTTAAGACCTGT
>CALGLR010000099.1 GCA_937959395.1 uncultured Flavobacteriaceae bacterium
ACCCCAATATTTCTGTTTCAATTCTGGAAACTCTTGTTGTAGTTTTCTTGAACTTCTTCCTTTTAATTTCTTAACTAAATCACTCACTTTTTGAGATGGACGATACTCTAAATGCATATGCACATGATCTTTCGAAATCACACCTTTTAATATTTGAACATCTTCGGCATCGCATATTTGTACCAAAAGAGAACGACATCGTGTTTGAATATCTCCTTTTAAAACATGATAACGATACTTGGTGCTCCAAACTATATGAACACTTAAACTAGATACGTTATGTCCATTCGTCCTTTGTTCTGGCATAAATCAAAGGTAAGTTTTTTAGAAGCTAAAGCGAAATGCACTAAAGTACATAGTTTTAACTATTTTTGAGACCAATAAACCACCCTGCACTAAAAGTACAGGGTGGTTTAGTTACCTTAATATATCGACCAATAGAAATTGTCGCCAGATACTATTGAATATCCCAATAATTAAAGAAATACCACAAGGTTTATCTTATATTTCTCATTTATTTTCATCTCTATTTTAGAATTATACCAATTATTATAATTCATCTTCACTTAAAACTATTAAGAAATCATTTTCTGTAAGTTCTATATTCATATCCTTACTTGGGTTTAATTTAATTCCAAAATTTTGATCTAATGACTTACTTAATTCTCCTTTTCTAATTCCTAAACACATTTCATCTCTTTGTTCAACACCAAATACAGCGCTGCCAAATACTTTTTTTAGCATTTAATTTTAGAATTTGTAAAGCTGTCTTATAGGAATGGCGAAGTTAATGAAAACTACTAAACTTTAAAGTTTATTTAAAAAAGAAAAAACGATATCGATTTCTTTCTTATAATAAATTCATTTTCAAACGTCTAAAACTAAATAAATGAAATATTCGTAACGTTTTAACGATTTATTTAACCATTTGAAGCATATAGTAATACTTTCTAATCGATTTAATTAAGTTTACGCCTATCTAAATCTAAGGATTAAAATAGCTCCAAAAAACTAAAATTTATTGATGTAAAGTTTAAAATTAAAAATATCTACAACGAAACTAAGCACGTTTAATAATCTAGTAAAAAATTAATATTAAAAAGTTTTATAGCTATGAAAAAAATTTACTATTTAATTCTATTATTACTACTACAAATACAAGTCATTTCGGCTCAGGATTCCAAATTAATACCTTGGCCAAAAACTATTAGCGAAAACACTGAAACACTAAATCTTACTGAAAATAGCCGAATAGTATACAACAATGGAGACTTAGAAAGTCTTGCAAATATTGTTAAAGATGATATTAAAAAATATATAGGTTTAAATTTAACCGTTAGCTCGGGAACTGCTAACTCAGGTGATATTGAACTTGATTTAGATAATAATTTATTAGATGAAGAATACACTTTAAGTATTACTAACAAAGCTCTAATTAAAGGGAAAAACTATAAAGCTACGGTATGGGGAACTTCTACTCTACTTCAAGCAATGACCAATAACGGACAGATAAAAAAATTGACTATTACAGATTCTCCAGATACAGCCTATAGAGGTTTAATGGTAGATTTAGCTAGAAACTGGCATACTGTTAACGATCTTGAAGCTATTATTAATTTATGTCGATTTTATAAAATTAATTCTTTACAGTTACATTTAACAGATGATCAATCGTTTACTTTCACAAGTACAGCTTATCCTAACTTAGCGACTCCGGATAGAAGTTATTCTCTTGCAGAGCTTAATGCGCTTGAAGCTTATTCGCAAGAAAGAGGCGTTACTATAATTCCAGAATTAGATGTTCCTGGTCATGCTAAAAAAATGGTTCTTTCTTATCCTAATCTTTTTGGAATACCAGGTAGAAACGGTAATGTCATTAATTTTTCTTCTACTGAAACTTGGGCTGCAGTAGGCACTTTAATTAATGAAATTTCAGATGTTTTTCAAGCAGCTCCTTACATCCATATTGGTGGTGACGAAGTTGATTTTTCGGGATTAGGTGATCGTCAAGATTTTAGAGATGCAATAAACAATTATAATGTAGGAGATGTACAAGGATTATTTAATTATTTTATAAATGAACTAAATGATGATGTAAGAAGTAGAGATAAAAAAACATTAGTATGGGAAGGTTTTAATCCTGGCAGAAATGGAAACGCTAAATTAGACGCTAATGTTATTGTTTGTCCGTTTGACAATTATAGAACTGCCAATTCTTACGCTTCAAATGGACACGATATTTTAAATACCTCATGGTTTCCTTTGTATTTAATACCATCAACTTACGTGCCTTCAGAAAAAATATATAATTGGGATATTACACAATTTGGGAGATATGCTTCTCCATTTCCTTTTTCACATAATAATGTGTATCAATACACAATGAATAATCCCAATAAGATAATAGGCGCTCAAACTTGCTCTTGGGAACAACCTGCTAGTTTAGAGATCCCAAGTTTAAGAGGTCGATTATCCACCATGTCTGATAGAGTTTGGAATGAAAACTCAGGAAAACCATTTAACGACTATACAGATAGATTAGAAAGTACCGATGTTATTTTACAAGCGATATTAGCGACTAATGTCCCTGACAAAATTACGCCTTCCGCTAGTTTTAACATTTTTGATGATAAAATTGTCGTAAGATGGAGAGCTAAGGGTCAATTCCCTAGTACTTATACGTTATATAGAAATACGACAAATAATAATAATACAGCAACTGCTATTTTAAGTAATACAACAGCAACATCTTATGAAGATAATACGGCTTCTTCTGGACAACGTTATTATTATTGGATAAAAGCTACTAATAGTATAGGCACAAACGCTTTTGGAGATAGTGCAGATGGCAGAAGAGGAACGAATACATTAGCTAGCGTCTATGAATCTTTTGATTATTCTACTAATTCAAATATAGATAACCTCAATGGAGGAGAAGGTTTTAATGGGCGTTGGGATATTACTAGAACTGGCGGTAGTGCTGTTATTAAAAATAATGGTTTAACCTACCCAAATCTTGTCACTGGTGGAAAGCGACTGAATATAAATATGAATGGTGCTTCAGATTCTTTTGTCGTTGAAAGATCATTAGCTGGTACCTTATGTCCTGAAGGTTCTGAAGTTTGGGTTAGTACTTTAATAAAAACGAACAAAGTTGGAGATGGTCATTTATTTATTCAAGTTGGAGATCAAGTTTTTGGAAAAAAATGGGGTAATGGTGTTCGATTAGGAGATGGAACGGGTTCAATAAATGCGCAATTAGCACTAGAAAATGGGGAAACCAATTTTATTGTTATAAAAATTGAAGCCTTTAATGGCAGTGATAACGCCCGCATTTGGATTAACCCTACTGTAGATGGTACTAAACCAGATAGTAATGATCCTAATAGTTATGCTACCGAACTTATTGATTTTGGAACAAGCCCAGTTATTAAATTTAATAACCAACAATATGGAGAAGGAAATTACGATATCGATGAATTTAGAATTGGTGACACTTTTGATGATGTGATGCCTGCAGAAGATATACTTGGAATAAATGATGTTTCTTTATTAGATGAAACGATTAACATTTACCCGAATCCTTTTAATTCTGAATTATTTATAAATCAAAAGAAGAACACCTACCAAGAAGCAATTTTATACGATTTATCTGGAAGAATAATACGCAAAACTAAAATAGGTAGTCAAGAACAATTAGTCGTTTCAAAAGCCACTCAAATTTCATCAGGCGTATATATTTTAAAGCTTATTGGCGAAAACCATACGAAGTCGGTTAAAGTTATTCGTAAATAAATATTAAGAAAGCACTTTTAACTTATCTAAGTTAAAAGTGCTTTTTAAAAAACTCTAAAGTTTTTAGCTCATTATAATAATACTCTCCCTTTTTATAAAACCCAACATGACCGCCATATTCTGGCATTTCTAAAAATAGGTTATCATTTTCTTTAGCTTCTTTTACAGGAAAACATTCTGGAGAAAGAAACGAATCGTTTAGAGCATTAATAATTAAGGTTGGTATTTTTATATTCTGAAGGTATTGTAAACTACTCGTTTTTGTATAATAATCTTCTGCATCAATAAAACCATGTGCTTTCGAAGTATAAACATCATCAAAATCTTTTAAACTTGAAATATTATTTATAGTTTCTTTAGAAATTTGATTAGGAAATTTTTCTTGTTTTATCTTTAATTTGGCTACTAGTTTCTTCTGGAAAATCCTAGCATAAATCATATTTTTAGGCTTCATTAATTCTATTAATGAACTGTTAAGAAAACAAGGTACGGAAACAGCAACCGAACCTTTTATTTCATTAGGAATAACTTCTGTTTCTCCTAAATATTTTAGGATGACATTAGCTCCTAAACTGTATCCATTTAAATAAATAGTATCATAACTTCTGTTCTCTAAAACATGTTGTATGACTTCTTTTAAATCTTGAGTATTACCAGAATGATAACTTCTATATTTTAAGTTGTCTTCACCGCCACACCCTCTAAAGTTTACGCAAACCGCATCTATATTATTTTCATTCAACAGCTTTGCAGTTCCAAGCATGTAATGTCGTTGTGCATTGCCTTCTAAACCATGAAGAATAATGATTAGTTTATTCGTTTTTTGTTTGGCAAAACTAAAATCTAAATCCATGAAATCACCATCTTCTAAAGTAAGCCGCTCACGTACTTGAGAAATGTCATTTACTTTTCTTATTCTCCCTGAATAAATGGTAGAAAAATAACTGTTTTTAAAAAAATGTGGTGGTTTGTATTCTGATTTTATTATTGGCATAAATTAAATAATTACGACGCGAATTTAAATATAAAAATCCCCATAATTTGGAGGTTTCTACTATTTATTTCTCGAGAAGGTTATTTTTTTATAAACTTTTTAATTTCTTTTTGTTTTCCTGAATTTATTTCTAAAAAGTAAACAACCTCCGTTAAAAACGGAGACTTTGGATTTCAGATTAGCCCCGTAGGGGGCATAACACTCATTTCTAATTATGATGTTCTTGATATTTGACATATCTCCTTATCATAGCTTGATCTAATCCTAATGTACTTACAAAATAACCTCTCGACCAAAAATGATTTCCCCAATATGGCTTCTGTTTTAAGTTTGGGTATGTCTTGAAAAGTTTGATAGCCATCTTCCCTTTCAATACACCCATATACTCTAAAATAGAAACCTTTGGAGGTATTGAACAAACCAAATGAATATGATTTTTTTAAATATTCAATTCTATGACTTGAACTCCTTTCCAAGAACTGATTAATTTCAAATCGTGCTCTACTAAAGATTTTACCATTCCTCAAGTATCTGAAAACAATACTTAGCCTTGAATACGATTTGATAGTCACATTTGTAATACACATGTGTTAATTTTCTATATTTACTCATCTCAAAAAGTTTTAGATGGGCAAAACTAAAAAATGGCAGAGCCTTTAAAACATGACCACCGCAAAGACGGTGGTTTTTCAATGAGAAATAAAAGTAGATTTTTTTTTCATAATAAGAAGTATAAATTAGGGATTTACAATATAGAAAAATAATTAATCCTAAACGACTAAATACTTATTTCACCGATTAAAAACACAAATACATACAAGTAGTTCATCGATAATATTCATTTTTTTAATAAAACCTCAACAAAATAGTCTAATATTGAGAGCCTTAAAATCTATTCCCTATTAATATTTTTTGTTTTTTAAATGTTAACGCTTTTTTCACTTTAAAAAAATAAAATATCAAAGTGGTCTTTTAGATTAGAAAAGTACATTACAAAATAGACTTAATTTTAAAGATCGATAATGAACAAAACTAGCTTATTACTTATAGGTGTATTTTCCATACTATTTAATTTCGTAAATGCACAAGTAGCTACGCCTTTTAAAGAACGTTTTAGCCAATCATTAGGAGGAAACATGACAATGATTGCAAATAACATGGTCTCTAGAACTGCCATTACAGATTATAATGGAGAAGATAATAATAATGTGGCTCCATCGGTTTATGTAGATATCGATAATGATGATACCACATTTAATTCTAGTAGTGCTACTTTTAATAATCCAGAGTTAACAGAACCGTGTATAGCCATCTTAAATGCTTTTTTGTATTGGTCTGCGGCAGATGCACCTGCAGGAATTTTTGGTAACCAAGATAACCAACCAGATTGGGATTTTAATGACATTAAACTAATGTTACCAGGAGAAACCACTTACACCACTTTAACTGCAGATGAAATTATATTTAGAGATAGAGATGACGTAAACAATAATTTCAATAACCAACCATATGTTTGTGTTAAAGATATCTCGGAAGAGGTAATTAAATTACAACAAAACATTTATGGGCGTTATCAAGTAGCAAATGTGGAAGCAAAAATTGGAGATCTTGGATCTACAGGAACTTCTGCAGGATGGCAAATTGTATTTATTTATAGTAGTCCTGAATTACCTGTAAGAAATATTACTTTGTTTGATGGATACGCACATATCGAAAGTGCTTTAGGAACCTTAAATGAAGTTGATATTGATTTTAATGGATTTATTACCGTTCCTAATGGTCCAGTAAAAGGAAATGTTGCAATTGGTGCTCTTGAAGGAGATAGACAATTAATAGGAGACCAATTACAAATCAAAAATATAGCAGGTAACTTCGTAGATTTAATTGCACCTTTGAGAGCTACAGATAATTTTTTTAACAGTAGAATTACTCTTGGTTTAGATAATTTTATAGATCGAAATCCAGCGAGTACAAATACTTTGGGGTTTGATGCCGCTTTGTTTGAATTAAATAATCCAAATAATACCATTTTAAATAATGAAAGTACAGCAACGACATTAAAAATCACTTCAAATCAAGAAGTTTACGGTATTTATATGTTAGGATTATCGGTTGAGGTCACTCAACCTAATTTGTATCCAATAATTTCCCAAAGAACAGGAACAAACCCAGCTAATTATGGAGATATAATTGGTTTGAATATTAATATTACTAATACAGGTATGGATGATGCTGTAAATTCATCGTTCGTATCTCAATTGCCAAATCAAGTAGAGTTAATAGAACCTATAATATTACCAACAGGTATAAATTACACCTACAATTCATCTACAAATGAATTGGTATTTAATTTAGAGGATGGTTTCTTAAATCAAGGTAGTCCTTCATTAAATATAGATTTAGATGTAAAAATAAAAGAAGAATGCTTTTTCATAGAAGAAAATTGTAATCTATATATACAGTTTAAGTTAGAAACTTTTTTTAATGGCACAGCTAATCCAGATAACCCATTAATTACAATAAGTAATATAGATCCCAATACTTGTTATGAATCTCCATTTATAATTAATGTTAATCAGCCAGAAATTAATTGGATGACTTCACTCAATGAATTAGATAGAGTATATAGCTGTGACAATTTAGATGGCATAACAGAAGCACAACTATTATCTCCAATAATAGATAAATGTGGTTTACCATTACTTGTTAAAACGTCTGGAATTTTCACTCCTAATCCATCTTCTCCTGGTACTGGAACATATACAAATACATGGAATTTCCCAGATACTTGTAGTATTTTAATTATAGATTATGTACAAACAATAACCACTACTGATAATATCGCTCCTACCGCAAATGATTTGGATGCCATTACGGTTAGTTGTATAACCGATTTTCCTCCTAATACAGATGCAGTAATTGATATCTCAGATAATTGCTCGGTACCAACGGTAAGTTTTGTTTCTGATATTTCTAATGGAAGTTCATGTTCTGAAACAATTACTAGAACTTATAGTGTCACTGATGCTCATAATAACAGCATCTCTATAAATCAAATCATTACAGTTATTGATGATGAAGCTCCTACAGCAGATAATACGAATCCCATTACAATATCATGTACAGATACTATTCCTCCACCAGACATTAATATTGTTACTAACGTACAGGATAATTGTTCAATACCAAATGTAGCTTTTGTTTCAGAGACTATAGATGGAACAACTTGCCCTTACACTATTACTAGGTCTTACAGTGTAACTGATGCTTGTAGTAATGCTACATATGTAGATCATAAGATTACTGTCTCTGAAGAATTAAGTGTTGAAAATAATACTCATAACAGCATTAGTTATTCTATTAATTCAAAAAAGATATTTATCATTAAATCAATAGATGCCATTGAGAACGTTTCTGTTTATAATATGCTTGGTCAAGAACTTTTTTCTAGGCGTTTAAATAAAGAACTGAACCACTATGGACTTAAAGTCCATAGGTTCGGGTTCGTGACTTAAAGTCACCCCATGGTTATTTTTCAATTATGAAATTTGTAGCATTACCATCGTCTGGTCTTCGATGATGCTCCAAGTACTCATTAACCATTTC